>NZ_JBHXEM010000141.1:0-20945 GCF_042724755.1 Kitasatospora sp. NPDC127067
GCTGCTGAACGCCCTGTGGGCCTGCTCCACCCCGACCTGGGTGGGACCGGCCGAACCATGTCGCGGGGCCGTTTCACCCCGCGGGGGTTAAACCGGCCCGGATCACCGGTCGCCCGTCCCCGAACCTCCAGAAGGAGAAGAACCATGTCCCGCCTCCCCGGCCGCCTCGCCGGCGCCGTGCTCACCGCCGCCCTGGCCGTGACCGCCGCCGCCCCGGCCCACGCCGCCGTCCCCGCCCCTGCCGCTCCCGCCGCTCCCGCCCTGGTGTCCGGTACCGACGTCTTCGCCGACGACTTCGAATCCGGCACCGTCTCCGCCTGGACGCGCCAGCGCGTCGACGGCAACGGCAGCATCACCGTGGCCGGCGCCCCCGCCGGCGGCAGCGGCCTGGCCGCCCGCTTCGCCGTGCCGAACGACGGCGTCTCCTACCGCTCCGAGGTCGCCGTCAACTCCCTCGGCTGGGGCAGCTACCGCTTCGCCCTCGCCGACTACCTGCCCGCCGACTGGGTGCGGACCCCCACCGAGACGATCG
Organism: Kitasatospora sp. NPDC127067; assembly: GCF_042724755.1. Lineage (NCBI taxonomy): Bacteria > Bacillati > Actinomycetota > Actinomycetes > Kitasatosporales > Streptomycetaceae > Kitasatospora > Kitasatospora sp. NPDC127067. The sequence continues at coordinate 533 of NZ_JBHXEM010000141.1, forward strand.
TCGCCCAGTGGCACGGCTACCCGCTCGCGGACGGCAGCGACACCAAGCCGCCGATCGCCCTGACCGTCAAGGACGGCAGCTGGCGGCTCAAGGTGCACTGGCTGTCCGACCCCAGCACCGTCCAGGAGGCGGTGATCCCGCTCGGCGACGTGCAGTTCGGCCACTGGAACCAGTGGGCCTTCGACATCACCTGGTCCACCGACACCACCCCCGGTGCCGTCACCGTGTTCCGGGACGGCGCGCAGGTCGGCGCGTACAGCGGCCTCAACAACTACCACCAGAACCAGTCGCCGTACTTCAAGACCGGCATCTACCGGGCCAACTGGAACCCGGCCAAGAACATCCCCTACCCGACCGGCGGCCCCGACGTGGTGGCCTGGAGCGACAGCGTCGTCGTGACCAGGTACTGACCCGCGCGCACGGACCCCGGACCCCGAGAACCGAAGAGGTAGCACCACCATGAGCGACGCAGCCCGTCATCGCGGCCTGCCCCGAAGAGGCTTCCTCGGCCTGAGCGCCGGAGCGGCCCTGCTGGCGGCGGGCTGCCGCTCGGCCACCGAGGACGCCGCCGGCGGGGCCGCGGCCTCCGCCACCGCCTCCGCGCCGGACCTCCAGATCGTCTACGGCGCCGCCCCCGACCCCACCCAGTTGCTCCACCGCGGCCCGGACACCCCGGTGTTCGTCAACCTGGTGCTGGACCGGCTGGTCGACCTCGACCCGCAGACGCTGCAGCCCGTGCCCTGGCTCGCCACCTCCTGGGAGTGGAGCGCCGACCGCACCCGGCTGGTGCTCAAGCTGCGCGAGGACGTCACCTTCCACGACGGCCGCCCGCTCGACCCGGACGACGTCGTCTTCTCGCTCACCGGCGCCGCCAAGTCCTCCCAGGTCAAGCCGCTGCTGGAACGGCTCGCCGACATCAGGGCGAGCGCCCGCAACGAGGTCACGCTCACCCTCGCCAGGCCCACCAGCAACCTGTTCGACGCGCTCGCCTTCAACCCCGTGGTGGACGCCCGCAGTTACGTCGACGGCAAGGCCGCCGAGAAGGTCAACGGCACCGGGCCCTTCACCTGGCAGTCGTTCAAGGGCGGCAACCAGCTCGACCTGGCCCGCTACGACCACTACTGGCAGAGCGGGCGACCCCGCTTCGAGCGGATCACCGTCCGGTCGGTGACCAGCAGCCAGGCCGCCCTGTCCGCCCTCCAGTCGGGACAGTCCCACCTGATCGGCGCGGTGCCCGGACGCGACCTCAAGGTGCTGGGCGGGAACCCGGGCTTCGCCGTGCAGTCCGCCAAGTCCTCCTACCAGCAGGCGTTCCTCGGCGTGAACACCACCAGCAGGCCCTTCGACGACCGCCGGGTGCGCCAGGCCCTGCAGTACGCGGTGGACCGCGAGCGCATCGTCGCCCAGGTGTACGGCGGCCACGCCGAGGCGAGCAGCCTGCCCTGGCCGTCCAACACCCCCGGCGTCACCCCCGACCAGGTCACCCGCTACCCGCACGACCCGGAGAAGGCCCGCGGGCTGCTCCGGGAGGCCGGTGCGGAAGGCACGCGGGTGCCGCTCACCGCCGCCAACTCGCCGGTGTTCGCCTCCCTCGTGGAACTGGTCAAGTACGACCTGGAGCAGGCCGGCTTCGGCGTCGACGTCCAGCTGCTCGACAACGCCGCGCTCCAGCCGAAGATCCAGCAGGGCACGCTGGAGGGACTGTTCATCGCCAACCACGGCATGGTCAGCGTCTCCCCGCTGAGCGGGATCACCGTCTCCGGCCCGCTCCAGGTCGGCCGGAACACCTCGCACGTCACCGACCCCGCCTACGCCGAACTCCAGTCCCGCGCCTTCGCCGCCGCCGACGAACAGGCCCGGGCCGACGTCAACCACGAACTGTCCGAGTACCTGCTCGCCGAGTCCTTCCACATCACCCTCGCGCACGCCTGGGAGACCTACGCCTTCGCCTCCTCGGTCCACGGCGTGGCCACCAGCGCGCTCGGCTACCTGCGGCTCGACGACACCCGCCGCACCGCCTGACGCGCCGCAACGCGACCGCCGTCCCAGGGCGACCCCCACCGTCCTGGGACGGCGGCCCCCGCCCGCCCGACCACCCGGAGTACCCCCGTGCCCTACTGGACCAGAAAGGCGGCCGGCGCGCTGGCCACGCTCTGGCTCGCCTCCGTCGCCGTCTTCCTGCTGCTCCGCCTCGCCCCCGGCGACCCGGTGTCCGCCGCACTCGGCGCCGAGGCCGACCAGGAGCAGCGCGACCGGCTCGCCGACAGCCTCGGCGTGGACCGGCCGATGCCCGTCCAGTACCTGGGCTGGCTGCACGGGCTGCTCACCGGCGATCCCGGCAGCTCCTTCCACTACCGGGAACCGGTCACCCGCCTGATCGGCCAGAGCGTCGGCAGCACCGTTCAGCTCGCGCTCGCCGCCGGCCTGCTGATGCTGGTCCTCGGCCTGCTGCTGGGCGTCGCCCTGGCCTCCGAACGGCGCGGCCGGCTCGCCCGGGTGCTCGACCCGCTGGCCACCGCCCTGCTGGCGCTGCCGGTGTACGTCACCGCCGTGCTGTTCGTCTTCGTCTTCGCGGTGCTGCTGCGCCTGCTGCCCGCCGGCGGCGAGCGGGACCTGTTCGCCGCGCCGGACCTCGCCGTCCAGTACCTCGCGCTGCCCGCGGTGGCGCTCGCGCTGCCGGGCTCGGCGGTGCTGGCCCGGCTGCTCGCCACCGAGCTGCGCCGCACCCGCCAGGAGGAGTTCGTGCTGACCGCGGTCGCCAAGGGGGCCTCGCCCCGGCGGGTCCTGGCCCGCCATGTGCTGCCCAACAGCCTGGCGCCGTTCTTCGTCGAGTTCGGCCTGCACCTGGGCGAGCTGCTCGGCGGAGCGGTGGTCGCCGAACAGCTCTTCGCCCGGCACGGCCTCGGCCAGCTGCTGCTGGACGCCATCAACCAGCGGGACTACCCGGTCGCCCAGACCCTGATCATGCTCGCCGTCGCCGTCGCCGTGCTCGTCCAGCTCGGCTCGGAGCTGCTGGTCGGCCGGCTCGACCCGCGGATCGCCCGCGCCGGCACCGGGGAGGACCGGTGACCGCCACGACCACCCCCGCTGTGCGCCGGCGGCGGTTCGCCCCGCCCGCGCTCCCGGCCGCGCTGCGCACCCGGCGCGGCCGCACCGGCGCGCTGCTCGTCCTCCTGGTGGTGCTGCTGGGGCTGCTCGGCCCGCTGCTGGCCGCGGACCCCTACCGACAGGGCCCGGACGCCCTGGCCGGGCCGTCGGCGGCCCACCTGCTGGGCACCGACGAGGTCGGGCGCGACCTGCTCGCCCGGGCCCTGGCCGGGATCCGCACCGAGCTGCTGGTCTGCCTGCTGGCCGTCCCGGCGGCCGCCGTGCTCGGCACCGCGCTGGGACTGCTCGGCGGGCTGAACCGGCTGCTGGGCGAGGCCGTCCAGCGGCTGTTCGACCTGCTGCTGGGCCTGCACGGCGTCCTGCTCGGACTCGCGCTCGCCCTGCTGGTGCGCCCGGGGCTGGGCACCGTGGTGGCCACCATCGTGCTCAGCGCGGTGCCCTCCTTCGGCCGCCAGGCACGGGCCGCGCTGCTCGCCCAGCTGGCCCGCGACCACGTGGTGGCGGCCCGGGTGCTCGGTGTGCCGCGCGGCCGGATCCTGCGCCGCCACGTGCTGCCGAACGTCGTCGACGCCACGACCGCGCTGCTGGCCGTGGCGATGGCGCACGCCGTCAAGACCGAGGGCGGACTGAGCGTGCTGGGCCTCGGCATCCAGCCGCCCGCCCCCTCGCTCGGCACGATGATCAACACCGGCTCCAAGTACCTCTTCCTCCACCCGGGTTACGCCCTGGCGCCGGTCCTCCTGCTCGGCCTGCTGGTGTTCGGCCTGACCCTGCTCGCCGACTCGTTCAACCGGGAGAGACTGCGGTGACCACGACTGATCCGGTGACCACGACCGATCCGGTGACCACGACCGATGCGGTGGCCATGACCGATGCGGTGACCACGACCGGGACCGACCGGGCCCCGACCGCCGCCGCGGTGCCGGGCCCACCGCTGCTGGAGGTGCGCGGCCTGCGCGTGACGGCGGGCGGCGGCGAGGCGGTGCGCGGGGTGGACTTCACCGTGCGGCCGGGCGAGATCCTCGGCCTGGTCGGCGAGTCCGGCTCGGGCAAGACCCTCACCGCGCTGGCCGTCAACCGGATGCTGCCGCCGGGCTGCCGCACCACCGGCGGCACCGTCCGGTTCGACGGCACCGACCTGCTCGCCCTGCCCGAACCCGCCGTGCGCGCGGTGCGCGGCCGACGCATCGGCATGGTCTTCCAGGACCCGCTGGCCCACCTCAACCCCCGGATGCCGGTCGGCCGCCAGCTCGCCGAGGCGGCCCTGGTGCACGGCGCGAGCCGCCGGGCCGCCCGCGACCGGGCGCTCGAACTCCTCGACCTGGTCGGCATCGCCGAGCCCGCACGCCGCTACCGCGACCGGCCGCACGAGTTCTCCGGCGGCATGCGCCAGCGCGTGCTGATCGCCATGGCGATGGCCAACCGCCCGGACCTGCTGATCGCCGACGAGCCGACCACGGCGCTCGACCCGAGCACCCGGGTGGAGATCCTGGACCTGCTGGTCCGGCTTCGTGACGAGACCGGAACGGCCGTCCTGCTGATCACCCACGACCTCGGCGTGGTGGCCCGCAGCTGCGACACCGTCCAGGTGATGTACGCCGGACGGATCGTCGAACGGGCTTCCACCGCGCACCTGTTGGCCGCACCCCGGCACCGGTACACCGCCGGGCTGCTGGCCGGCGTGCCCCGGCTGGACGGCCCGCCCGGTGCTCCGCTCGCCGTCATCGGCGGACGCCCGCCGGCGGCCGGCCGGGCACCGGACGGCTGCGCATTCGCTCCGCGCTGCGCGGCCGCCGCCGACCGCTGCACGGCCTCGGCGCCGCAGTGGACCGGTGCGGCCGACTCCGGCTTCGCCTGCCATCTCCCGGTGCCCCAAGCTGTAGTGACGGAGCGTCAGGACGGCGGGCCGCGACGGTCGGAGCGGGCCGCCGAGCCCGTCCTGGTCGCCGACGGCCTCACCGTCCGCTACGGCCGCCGCCGACCGCCCGCCCTGGAGGGCGTGGGCCTGAGCGCCGCGCCCGGCCGCGCGGTCGGGGTGATCGGCGAGTCCGGTTCCGGGAAGTCCACCCTGGCCCGCGCGCTGCTCGGGCTGGTGCGCCCGCAGGCCGGGACGGTGCGGGTGGACGGCCGGTCCTGGGCCGAGGCCGACCGCGCCGAGGAACGCGAGCTGCGCCGCCGGGTGCAGCTGGTCTTCCAGGACCCGTACGCCTCGCTCAGCCCCCGGATGACGGTGCGCGAGGCGCTGGCCGAACCGCAGGCCGCCCACGGGCTGCGGGACCGCGACCCGCGCGGGCTGTGCGAGCTGGTCGGCCTGCCGGAGGCGGTGCTCGACGCCCGGCCGCACCGGCTCTCCGGAGGCCAGCGCCAGCGGGTCGCGATCGCGCGGGCCCTGGCCGTCGGCCCGCAGGTGCTGGTCGCCGACGAGCCGACCTCCGCGCTGGACGTCTCGGTCCAGGCGCAGATCCTCAACCTCTTCGCCGAACTGCGCGAACACCACGGCGTCGGGCTGGTGTTCATCTCGCACGACCTCGCGCTGGTCCGGCACCTGTGCGACGACGTGCTGGTGCTTCGGCACGGCCGGGTGGTCGAACGGGCCCCCGCCGCCGAGCTGTTCGCCGCCCCCGCCCACCCGTACACCCGGGAGCTGCTGGCCGCCGCCGGCGCCCCCGGCCCGACCCGCCCATGACCGGACTCTGGAGCCCCATGCCTGCCGTGCCCCCCTCGCGTCGCCAACTCCTGCTCGGCACCGGTGCGGTGGCTGCGCTCTCGGTGCTCGGACCGGCCGGGACCGCCGTCGCGGCGCCGCCGAACGGGCCGTCGACCCGGCCGCCGACCCGGCCGTCCTGCGGACCGGACGTGACCGAACTCGGCCCCGGGAACAGCGACTTCCCACTGATGAGCGCGACGCTGATCGGCGACACCCTGTGGATCGGTTCGCGCAACCTCGCCCCGGCCCGGGTGATCGGCCACCACCTGCCGACCGGCCGGGTCACCGCCACCGTCGAGCTGCCCACCGGCAACTTCGTCCAGGGCTCGGCCGCCCGGGACGGCGTGCTCCACCTCGGTGTCACCGACGCCCCGGGCGCGGCCAACCTCTACCGCTACGACGGCACACTGACCGCGCTCGGCAACGTCCCCGGCGCCGACGTCCGCGACGTGGCCGTCGCACCGGACGGGACGGTCTACGCGACCGGACGGCAGAAGGGCCGGGCCGCCGGTCCCGGCCTCTACGCCTGGAGCCCGGCCACCGGCGCCGTCACCGAGGTCGCCTCCCCGGCGCCGGGCGCCACCCAGGGCCGCGCCGTGGCGGCCACCGCGACCCACGCCTACCTCGGCGTCGGCAGCAACCTCGCCGGCGGCGGCGGAGCGACCCGGGCGAGCCTGTACGCCGTCGAGCGGGCCACCGGCGCCGTCACCGACATCACCCCGCCCGACCTGCGCGGCGACACGATCATCCGCCGGATCACCGTCCTCGGCGACGACCTGCTGGCCGTCTCCACCGAGGGCGCGCCCGCCCACGTCGCGCTCCTCGACCCGGCCGGCCACCGGGTGCTGCGCTCCTTCGCCGTCCCCGGCACCAAGAGCGTCACCAACTTCCAGCGCCGCGGGGACACCCTCTGGTTCACCTCCACCGAGCACGGCGTGCTGTGGCGCCACGACCTCGCCACCGGCGCCCTCGACCAGCTCGCGGTGCCCGTGCCGGACGGCAACTCCTGGGGCCTCGGCCGGCTCGGCGACACCCTGGCGGGCGTCACCGAGGGCGGCACCGTGTGGACCCTGGACCTCGGCACCGGGGCCGTCACCACCCGGGACCTGGTCGAGGCCGGCGCGCCCGCGGCCCCCCAGCTCGGCATGTCGGTGGCGGCCCGCGCCGGGCGGGTCTACGTCGGCGGCAACGGCTCGATTGCCCTGCACGACCTGGCCGCCGGAACCGTCCACAAGCTCCCGGTGCCGGGCGAGGCCAAGGACACCCTGGTCCTCGACGACGGCACCCTCTACCTGGGCGTCTACTCCTCGCAGGGCATCTGGCGCTACCGGCCGGGCGTCGACCGGGCACCGGTCGAGGAGGCGGCGCTGCCCCAGGAGCAGAACCGGCCCCAGGTGATCCGCCGGGACCCCGACAGCGGCCTGCTGCTGCTCGGCGTCCAGGCCGACACCACCGGCGGCGGCTCCTTCGTCACCTACCGCCCGGGCAGCGGCCGGCCCACCGTGCACACCGACCCGCTGGGCCCGGAGCAGATGGTGCGCGCCGTGGCCGCCGGGCGCGGACAGGCCTTCCTCGGGGGCGACAACGCCCGGCCCACCGGCCCGCGCGGCGACCTGGCCGGCTGGGACCCGGTGGCCGGCCGCGAACTGTGGCGCACCGCGACCGACCTGGGCGCGGGCGTCAGCAGCCTGGCCGTGCACGGGCACACCCTGTACGGGCTCACCGTGAACGGCCGGGCGTTCACCGTCGACCTGCGGGGCTCCGGGAAGCGCGGGTTCACCCCCGTGATCGGGCGGCGCGCCGACCTGGGGGCGGTGTCCGGCGCCAACCCGCGGCTGCTGGCCCTCGGCGGGGCCCTGTACGGGGTCAGCGAGCGCACCCTGTTCCGGCTGGACCGCGACACCCTGGCCGCGACCGTGCTGGTCGAGCTGGACGCCGAGTGGTACAGCGGCGCCCGGCTGGCCGCGGACGAGGACGGGGTGCTCTACACGCTGCGCGGGCGCGAACTGATCGCCGTCCGGCCGTAAACGGCGGGGGAGGGGCCGGCCCGGGCGGGCCGGCCCGTTCGCGTCAGTGCGCGGCGTGCGGGCCCCCGGTGGCCCGCGGCTCCCCGGCGGCCTGCGGTTCCCCGGCGGCCGACGGTTCCTCGGCGGCCCGCGGGACGAAGCGCGCGAACGGGTCGGCGACCTCCGCGCAGTGCTCGGACAGCAGGGCCCGGAAGCGGTCGAGCAGTGCCGCGTGCCGGGCGTCGACCGCGAGGTTGACCAGTTCGCCGGGGTCGGCCGCGAGGTCGAAGAGCTGCTCCCGGTGGTCGCCCCAGGCGTAGCACACGTACTTGTGCCGCCCGGCGCGGACCATCCGGCCCAGGGCGTTGTTGAAGCCGGGGATCTCCCAGCGGGTCTCGACCACCACGCTGTCGTGCGGCCGCTGGGCGCGGACGCTGCGGCCTGGCAGCCCGTCGGGCCCCTCGATGCCGGCCAGGTCGCAGAGCGTCGGGATGAGGTCCAGCCCGGCCGCGACCAGCCGCTCGTCGACGGCGCCGGCGGCCACCCCGGGCGCGGAGACCACCAGGGGCACCCGCACGCACTCCTCGTACAGGGCCCACTTCTGGTTCCAGCGGTGGGCGCCCGCGCCGTCGCCGTGGTCGGAGCTGAACACCACCACGGTCCCGCGGTCCGTGCCGCGTTCCGCCAGGGCCTCCAGCAGCAGTCCGATGTGCCGGTCCACCCGCTCCACCAGGGCGTAGTAGGCGTGCCGGTAGCGGCGCCAGTCGTCCTCCCGCCACTCGGCGGTCGGGTGGGTGTGCGGCTGGGCCAGCCTGGCCAGCCGGGGCAGCGCCGGATCGTACGGCCCGACCGGGAAGTTGGCGGGCAGCGGCGGGAGTCGCGGGACGGGCGGCGCGGGAGGGAGCGGACCGGTGCGCGGGTCCTGGCCGCGGGCCCACTCGCAGATGCCGTGCGGCTCCAGGAAGGAGGCGACCAGCAGGAACGGCCGCTCGCGCGGGGCGCGGACGAACTCCGCGGCCGCGCGGGCGAGTCCGGCGTCGTCCCCGCCCGCCGGGTGGATCCGGCGAAAGCCCCGGTCCGCGGGCAGGTCGAGCTCGGGCAGGTGCCACTTGCCGCCGTAGCCGCAGTCGTACCCGGCCTCGGTGAACAGCCGTCCGAGCAGCGGGTCCTCGGGGCCGCCGGTGTTGCCGGTCACGCCGACCGTGCTGGGCAGGCGGCCGGTCATCAGACTGGCCCGGGAGGGGGTGCAGAGCGGCTGGGCGCAGTAGGCGTTGGGGTAGCGGGTGCCGGCGGCGGCCAGCGCGTCCATCGCGGGGGTGCGCAGGTACGGGTTCCCGGCGGCGCTCATCGCGTCGGCGGTCTGCTGGTCGGTCAGGATCAGCACCACGTCCGGGCCGCTCCGGTTCAGGGGGTCGGGCACGGGTCAGGCCATCCGTTCGTAGGTGTGCGGGTCCAGCGCCCGGCGCAGCGGCGCTCCGCGCAGCCAGCGCTCGAACTCGTCGACGACCAGATCGCCGAGGCGGCGGCGCTCCAGCCCCCGGCTGCCCGCCAGGTGCGGGGTGACGACGACGTTGGGCAGGGTGAACAGCGGCGAGCCGGGCAGCGGCGGCTCGGGGTCGGTGACGTCCAGCACGGCGAAGAGGTCCGGTCGTTCGGCGAGGACGGCCAGCAGTGCGGGCTCGTCCAGGACGGCTCCGCGCGAGGTGTTGACCAGGGTGGCGCCGGGCTTCATCGAGGTCAGCAGCCGCCGGCCGACCAGGCCGCGGGTCCCGGGCAGCAGCGGGGTGTGCACGCTCACCACGTCGGCGGCGGCGAAGAGCTCCTCCGGGCCGACGGCCCGGACCCCGGGTGGCGCCGGGGCGTACGGATCGTGTGCGAGGACCTCGACGTCGTAGCCGCGCAGCATCTCGCAGACCAGCCGCCCGGTCGCGCCGAGCGACAGGACGCCGACGGTGGAGCCGTACGCGCCCGGGGTGCGGGCGGCCGGGACGGCGGCGCGGGCGGCCCGGGCGGCGAGGACGTGGCGCCAGCCGCCCTTGAGGGCGTAGACGATCTGGGCCACGGTGAACTCGGCGACCGGGACGGCGTTGGCGTGCGCGGCGGTGACGATCGGGATGCCCGCCGCCCAGAACGCCTCGTCGGCGATCCGGCGCACCGAGCCGGCGGCGTAGAGCACCAGTCGCAGGCGGGGGAGCCGGGCCAGGGCGGCGGCGTCCAGGACGGGGCCGCCCCAGCCGGTGAACAGCACCTCGACGTCGCGCAGCGCCTGCGGTGCGGCGGCCAGCCGTTCGGCGCTCCACACCCCGTCGGGCGAGGCCGGGTCGGCCAGCACCTCGGCCCGGGCGGCGACCCGGGCGCGCGCCCGGGGGCCGTACACGTCGGGGAAGCGCTCCGGGTCCATCGCGAAGGCGGCGGTGGGCATCCGGTTCTCCTCGGGTCGCTGACGCACAAGGAGTTTCTATCACAGTGAGAAATAGTGGGGGTTTCGTCGTGCCGACGTCGTGCCGACGTCGTGCCGGCGTCGTGCCCGTAACGCGTGGCCCGCGGGCCTCAGCGGGTGATGAAGGTCGCCCCGTCCGCGAGCCGCACCGCCGCCGAGGCCGCGCCGACCAGCTCGGTGGTGGTGCTGTGCACGACCACCAGGCGCGGCAGCACCGGCACCCGCCCCTGCAGCCGGCTCTCGATCGCCGCCGGGAGCTCGCCCCCGCTCTCCCAGAACAGCCGCCCGCCCAGGGCGATCAGCTCCGGCGCCAGCACCGCGCTCAGGTTGGCCACCACCAGCGCCAGGTCGTCGGTGAGTTCGCCGATCAGCCGGACCGCCGCCGGATCGCCCTCGCGGCCCAGCCGGAACAGGCCCGCCACCCGCTCCGCCGGGGTGCCGGACACCGTCAGGCCGGCCTCGGTGATCCGCCGGTCCACCGCGTGGTCGCCGATCCTCGCCTGGGTGTCGCCGGTCCGTCCGAGCGGCCGGTCCAGCGCCGCGTGGCCGGACATCAGATGGCCCAGCGCCCCGGCCGCGCCCAGCCGGCCGCGGTGCAGCCGGCCGTCCAGCACGATCCCGGCGCCGACCTCGATGCCCACCACGACGGCCGCCAGGTCGCCCACGCCGGACGCGGCCGGCGACTGCCGCACCGCCAGCGCGACCAGGTTGACGTTGCTCTCGACCGCCACCGGGACGCCGTAGCGCTCCTGGAGCAGCACGCCCAGCCGCAGCCCGGGCCAGTCCAGGGCGGGCGCGAACTCCACCAGCCCGGTGCGATCCCGGACCACCCCGGGCACGCCCACGACGAGGGCGCGTGCCGCCCCCGCGTGCCGCCCGGCCCAGTCCCGCAGGCCGTCCACCAGCGCGAGCAGGGGGCCGGTCAGGTCGCCGGCCGCGATCTCCCGCGGCCGGTCCGGGCCGGGGAGTGCCCAGTGGTGCTCGGCCTCGTGCAGCACCGTGCCGTCCAGGGCGGCCACCACGCCGACGATTCGGCGCGGGCGCATCGCGATCGCCAGCACGGTCTGCGCGCGGGCGTTGTACCGGATCAGCTGCGGCGGCCGGCCCCCGCTGGACGGCGCCCGTTCCGTCTCCACCTCCACCAGCCCCTCGGCGCGCAGCACCTCGACCAGCCGGTGCACGGTCGCGGTGCTCAGCCCGCTCTCGGCGGCCAGCCGCTGCCGGGACAGCGTGCCGTGCCGCCGCAGCACCTCCAGCAGGACGGTCTGGTTCACCTGGGCGACGGTCTGCGTCGTGGCGGTGGCGGGGGTACGGCTCGGGGGCATCGCGGGCTCCTCGGCCCGGGTCGGGCCCGGGCGGTCAGGACTTTGTCTCAGCTTGAATATATCCTTGGCCCGGCCGTCCGGGGCCGCCCGACAAGCCATGGAGCCGCCATGCCGCTCGCCTACTCCACGCTCGGCGTCCCCGGGCTCCCGCTGGCCGAGGCCGCCCGGCTCGGCGCCGACCACGGCTGGGACGGGCTCGAACTGCGCTGCGCCGAGGGCGAGTCGGTCCACCCGGCGATGACCCCCGGGGAGCGCCGCGCCGCCGCCCGCACCCTCCGCGCGCACGGCCTCACCCCGCTCGCGCTCGCCTCCTACGTCGGCGTCGCCGCCCCCGGACCGGACGCCCCGGTGACCGACGCGCTCCGCTCCCACCTGCGGCTCGCCGCCGACCTCGGCGCGGGCGCCGTCCGGGTCTTCCCGCGCGGCGGCGACGGTCCGCGGGCCGAGGCCGACGACCGGGGTGCCCGGCGGCTCGCGGCGGTCGCGCGGGAGGCCCGTGCGCTGGGCGTCCGGGTGCTCGTCGAGACCCACGACTCCCACCGGGGCGGACGGGCGGTGGCCGGGCTGCTGGCCCGCGTCGCCCACCCGGCCGTGGGCGCCCTGTGGGACCTGATGCACACCCACCTCGCGGGCGAGACGCCCGCCGAGACCCGGGCCGCGCTCGCCCCGTACCCCGGCCACGTGCAGGTCAAGGACATCGCCGGCCCGCACGACCGCACCCCGCTCCCGTTGGGCGCCGGCGTCCTGCCGATCACCGACTGCCTGCGCCTGCTGCCGCCCGACGCCTGGGTCTGCTGGGAGTACGAGGCGCCCTGGCACCCGGCGGCCGCCCCGCTGCCCCCGCTGCTCGCGTCCGGCGCGGCCTTCCTCGCGGCAACGGTCGAAGGAGTGTCGGGGCCGGGAGCCGTACCTGACGGGGCGTGACCGGTGCGAAGCCGTCCGGGCGTTGCCGTTCGGTGACACGGAATGCTCCATTCCGTCGACTGTTCGCACTAGTTTCGAATTGCACCCGGCGCCCGCCCTCCGGCCCACACAGGAGGGACGACCCGCACCGGCTGCTCCTCACCCGTACTGCGCTCAGGAGAACCCGCATGCCCCTCTCGACGATCCGCCGTGCGACCGCCACCCGTACGCTGGCCGGAACCGTCCTGGCCGCGGCCCTGCTGGTTCCCGCCGCGACGGCCTGCTCTCCCACCTCGGACACCCAGGGCTCGGCCGCACCGGCCACCGCGCCCGCCGCCACGGCACCGGCCACGACGCCCGCCGCGTCCGGCACGCCCGCCACGCGCGGCGCCACCGCCCCGACCGCCGCCCCCACCGGGCGCGCCGCGACGACGCCGGCCGCGCCGCCCAAGACGGCCTCGGGCGTCCGCACCGAGACCCTGGTGGACGGCAGCACGGCCGAGATCAAGGACCTCGGCAACATGCACTACGTCGCCAGGATCCTCAACAAGGGTCAGGTCCTCGCCACCATGGAGACGAAGGAGCACGACGACGGGCTCGACGCCAACGGCATGTTCGTCATGCTCTCGCTGGACGGCCGGATCCACTCCTGGATGGGCGGGAGCCACCAGGGACCGGGCACCTTCAAGCTGGCGGGCGGCTGGACGGCCAAGGTCACCAAGCTCGGCGAGCTCCGGTACCGCGCGGAGATCCTCGGCAACGACAACGCCGTCTACGGCACGCTGGAGACGGACCAGCACGACGTCGGCGTCGACGCCAACGGCATCTCCATCGTGCTCTCCGCCGGCGGTGAGATCAGCGCCCACGCGTGAACGCGCGGGGCCCCGCCGCGCGAGGCGCGCATCCCGACCCCGCATCCCGACCCCGCATCCCGACCCCGCATCCCGACCCCGCACCCCGATCCCGCACCCCGATCCGACACGATCCGCCCCGGCCGTCCCGGGGGCGCCGGCGGCGGGTTGGTGGCGCGGGGGAGCCGGTGCATAGGGTGGGGCCGATGTGTCGCCGTACCCTGGAGAATCCGATGAATTCGACCCCTCTTTCCGACGGCCTTCTCCCGGTCGGGGTGATCGGGCTCGGTGACATCGCGCAGAAGGCGTATCTGCCGGTGCTCACCGCGCTGCCGGGGCTGGACGTCCGGCTGATGACCCGGGACGCGGCGAAGCTGGACAGGATCGGCGAGGCCCACCGGATCGCCCCCGAGCACCGCTTCACCGACCTCGGCGCCCTGATCGACAGCGGGATCCGGGCGGCGTTCGTGCACGCCGCGACCAGTCAGCACGTGCCGATCGTCGAGCAGCTGCTCACCGCCGGGGTGGACGTCTACGTCGACAAGCCGCTCGACCAGACCCTGGACGGCGCCCGCCGGCTGGTCGACCTCGCCGACCGCACCGGCCGCTCGCTGATGGTCGGCTTCAACCGCCGCCACGCGCCCGGCTACGTCCAGGCCAAGGAGCGCCCGCGCGATCTGATCGTGCTGCAGAAGAACCGCGAGGGCCTGGCCGAGGCGGCACGCCCGCTGGTGTTCGACGACTTCATCCACGTGGTGGACACCCTGCGCTTCCTGGCCCCCGGCGAGATCGAGCACGTGGACGTCCGCTCGCGGGTCCGCGACGGCCTGGTCGAGCACGTCGTCCTCACCCTGGCCGGCGACGGTTTCACCGCCCTGGGCATCATGAACCGGGTCTCCGGCTCCACCGAGGAGGTGCTGGAGGTCTCCGGCGGCGACTCCAAGCGCGAGGTGCGCAACCTGGCCGAGGTGGTCGACCACCGCGGCCAGCCGACCGTCCGCCGCCGCGGCGACTGGGTGCCGGTGGCCCGGCAGCGCGGCATCGAGCAGTGCGTGCTGGCCTTCCTGGCGGCCGTCCGCGCCGGGCACACCCTGGACGCCCATGACGCGCTGCGCACCCACGAGCTGTGCGAGCTGGTCGTGGAGCGGATCGGGGCTTCCTGGGAGTCGGCTGGGAGCGGGCTGTGAGGATTCTGGGCTGACCTGGTGTCAAGTCATCTCCGGGGAACCGACAGTTCACCGGCAGGGTCTTGTCGGGGCATTTTCTACGCGCGTATCTTGAGGGGCGCCGCGGGGGGCGGGTGTCCGTCCCCCGCTTCTTCTCTACGCGAGTAGCGCGTGCTCGAAGCGCGCCTCCGCCCGGACCGCCGTGCCACGCCAGTGCCGCACGACGGAGCTAGGAGTCCAGCCCCGGTGACCACCGCCCCCGCACCCCGCCCCCGCAGAGCCCTGCTGCGCGCCGCCCTGATCCCGGCCTCGCTGGCCGCCTCGCTGGTGCTCGTCCCGCTGCCGGTGGCCAACGCCGCCGCGCCCGCGACCCCCGCCCCGACCGAGGTCGGCCCGCTGCGGATCCACGACATCCAGGGCGGCACCCGGATATCCCCGCAGGCCGGCAAGCCCGTCACCGGCGTGCCCGGCATCGTCACCGGCGTGCGCGCGTACGGCAGTTCCAAGGGCTTCTGGCTCCAGGACCCGAACCCGGACGCCGACCCGGCCACCAGCGAGGGCGTCTTCGTCTTCACCGGCGGCAACCCGACCGTCAAGGTCGGCGACTCGGTGCTGGTCAGCGGCAAGGTCACCGAGTACTACCCGAACTTCGGCGGCGGCTCGCAGTCCCTCACCGAGATCTCCGCCCCGGGCGTCACCGTCCTGTCGGCCGGCAACCCGCTGCCCGCCCCGGTGGTCGTCGACACCCGCAACATCCCCGGCACCTACGCCCCGCCGGCCGGTGCGGACGGCTCCGTCGACGGCGTGGCGCTCAACCCGGAGAAGTACACCCTGGACTTCTACGAGTCCCTGGAGGGCATGCTCGTCCAGGTCAAGGACGTCCGGGTGATCCAGGCGACCGACAAGTACAACGAGCTGTGGGTCGCCGCCGACCGCCAGGACCAGCGCAGCAAGCGCGGCGGCGTCCTGTACGAGTCCTACCGCGAGCCCAACGTCGGCCGCCTGATGATCCAGCAGCAGGCCGCGGTCACCCAGCAGCCCTTCCCGGTCGCCAACGTCGGCGACGAGCTGACCGGCACCACCACCGGCCCGCTGGACTACAACAACTTCGGCGGCTACACCCTGGTCGCCGGCACCATGGGCACGCTGAAGGACAACGACCTCCAGCGCGAGGTCACCGCCCAGGCGACCGACCGCGAGCTCACCCTCGCCACCTACAACGTGGAGAACCTGGCCCCGGGCAACCCGGACACCAAGTTCGCCGAGCTGGCCCAGGGCGTCGTCACCAACCTGCGCTCGCCCGACATCGTCGCCCTGGAGGAGATCCAGGACAACAACGGCGCCAAGAACGACGGCACGGTGGACGCGAGCCAGACCGTGGCCAAGTTCATCGCCGCGATCAAGGCGGCCGGCGGCCCGGCCTACGACTGGCGCTCGGTCGACCCGCAGGACGGCAAGGACGGCGGCGAGCCCGGCGGCAACATCCGCCAGGTGTTCCTGTTCAACCCGCAGCGGGTGTCCTTCACCGACATCCCCGGCGGCGCCGCCACCTCCGCCGTCGGCGTGACCGGCACCGGCGCGAGCACCGCGCTGACCGCCTCGCCCGGCCGGATCGAGCCGAACGACGAGGCCTGGACCAACAGCCGCAAGCCGCTGGTCGGCCAGTTCTCCTTCCGCGGCAAGAAGGTCTTCGTCATCGCCAACCACTTCAACAGCAAGGGCGGCGACCAGGGCATCGACAGCCGCTTCCAGCAGCCGGTCCGCAGCTCCGAGGTGCAGCGGATCAAGCAGGCCACCGTGGAACAGGCCTTCGTCGCCCAGCTGCTGGCCGCCGACAAGGAGGCCAAGGTCGTCTCCCTCGGCGACTTCAACGACTACCAGTTCTCGCCCGCGCTCGGCGCGCTCACCAAGGACGGCGTGCTGCGCGACCTGGTGAACGAGCTGCCGGAGACCGAGCAGTACTCGTACGTCTACCAGGGCAACTCGCAGGTGCTGGACCACATCCTGGTCAGCCCCGAGGTCGGCTACGCCAAGTACGACGTGGTGCACATCAACGCCGAGTTCGCCCAGCAGGCCAGCGACCACGACCCGCAGGTGGTCCGCATCAAGCCGTAGGGCCGCATCGAGCCGTAGGGCCGCATCGAGCCGTGGGACCTCGGCCATCCGGGGGACCCCGGCACGGCTATCCTGCCTCCGCCGCCGGTGATCACCGGCGGCGGAGGCGGCGTCGTGCGACGGGGAGACCATGGACTACCGGATCGAGCGGATCGGGCGCGCGGACTGGCAGCGCCTGCGGAAGGTGCGGCTGGCCCAACTCCTCGACACGCCCCTGGCCTTCGGCGAGACCCACGAGGACGCGAGCCGCCACGGTGAGGGTGAGTGGATGGCCCGGTGCGGCTGGGTCAACGAGCCCGACCGCCTCGGCCTGGTCGCGGTGGACGCCGCGGGGGAGTGGGTCGCCACCATGCTGTCCGTCCCGAACCGGAGCCAACCCGGCGCGCTCGACCTGATCGGCGTCTGGGTGGACCCGGCGCACCGCGGCCGGGGCCGCGGCGTCGCCGACGCCCTGCTGGACGCGGTGCTCGCCTGGGCGCGGGTCCGGGGCGCCGGGCGGATGCTGCTCGGGGTGCACGAGGCGAACCCCCGCGCCGCCGCCTTCTACCTGCGGCGCGGGTTCGCCTACACGGGACAGGAGACGCCGTACGTGCTGGACACCTCGGCGCGGATCCTGGAGATGGCCCTCCCGCTCGACCGGGCGGGCGCGGACCGGCCCGGGTAGGGCGCGGCCCGGGCGCGGCTCGGGTACGGCTCAGCCCAGGTACTGGGCCAGCGCCTCGCCGGTCGGCGTGGAGCGGGCGGCGACCAGGTCGGCCGGGGTGCCCTCGAAGACCACCCGTCCGCCGTCGTGGCCGGCCCCCGGACCGAGGTCGATGATCCAGTCGGCGTGCGCCATCACCGCCGGGTGGTGCTCGATCACGATCACCGACTTGCCGGACTCGACCAGCCGGTCCAGCAGCCCGAGCAACTGCTCGACGTCGGCCAGGTGCAGCCCGGTGGTCGGCTCGTCCAGCACGTAGACGCCGCCCTTGTCCGCCATGTGGGTGGCCAGCTTGAGCCGCTGCCGCTCGCCGCCGGACAGCGTGGTGAGCGGCTGGCCCAGGCTGACGTAGCCGAGCCCGACGTCGGCGAGCCGCTCCAGGACGCGGTGCGCGGCCGGGAGCTTCGCCTCGCCCGAGCCGAAGAACTCCTCCGCCTCCGTCACCGACATCGCCAGCACCTCCGCGATGTCCCGCCCGCCCAGGCGGTACTCCAGCACCGCCGGCTGGTACCGCTTGCCCTCGCAGTCCTCGCAGGTGGTGGCCACCCCGGCCATCATCGCCAGGTCGGTGAAGACCACCCCGGCGCCGTTGCAGGTCGGGCAGGCGCCCTCGGAGTTGGCGCTGAACAGGGCCGGCTTCACGCCGTTGGCCTTGGCGAAGGCCTTGCGGACCGGTTCGAGCAGCCCGGTGTAGGTGGCCGGGTTGCTGCGCCGGGAGCCCTTGATCGCCCCCTGGTCGACGG
This sequence comes from Kitasatospora sp. NPDC127067, assembly GCF_042724755.1. NCBI lineage: Bacteria > Bacillati > Actinomycetota > Actinomycetes > Kitasatosporales > Streptomycetaceae > Kitasatospora > Kitasatospora sp. NPDC127067. The sequence continues at coordinate 18,600 of NZ_JBHXEM010000141.1, forward strand.
AGACCACGCCCTCCTCGCGCGGGATCGAGCCGTGGATCAGCGAGCTCTTGCCGGAGCCCGCCACCCCGGTCACCACCGTGAGCACCCCGAGCGGGACGTCCACGTCCACGTCCCGCAGGTTGTGGGTGCCCGCGCCGCGGATCTCCAGCTTCCCGGTGGGCTTGCGGACGTCCTCCCGCAGCGCCGTCCGGTCGGACAGGTGACGGCCGGTCACCGTGCCACTGGTGCGCAACCCCGGCACGTCGCCCTCGTAGCAGACCGTGCCGCCGGCCGTGCCCGCCCCGGGGCCGAGGTCGACCACGTGGTCGGCGATCGCGATGGTCTGCGGCTTGTGCTCCACCACCAGCACCGTGTTGCCCTTGTCCCGCAGGCGCAGCAGCAGCTGGTTCATCCGGTCGATGTCGTGCGGGTGCAGGCCGGTGGTGGGCTCGTCGAAGACGTAGGTGGTGTCGGTGAGCGAGGAACCGAGGTGGCGGACCATCTTGACCCGCTGGGCCTCGCCGCCGGAGAGGGTGCCGGAGGGGCGGTCGAGCGAGAGGTAGCCGAGGCCGATCTCCACGAAGGAGTCCAGGGCCTGCCGGAGCGTGCCGAGCAGCGGCGCCACCGAGGGCTCGTCGAGGTCGCGGACCCAGGCGGCGAGGTCGCTGATCTGCATCGCACAGGCGTCGGCGATGCTGATCCCGGCGATCCGGGAGGAGCGGGCGGCCGCGCTGAGCCGGGTGCCCGCGCAGTCGGGGCAGGCGGTGAAGGTGACGGCCCGCTCCACGAAGGCCCGGATGTGCGGCTGCAGCGCGTCCTTGTCCTTGGACAGCATCGACTTCTGGATCTTGGGGATCAGGCCCTCGTAGGTGAGGTTGACGCGGTTGACCTTGACCTTGGTCGGCTCCCGGTACAGGAAGTCCCGCATCTCCTGCTCGGTGAACTCGCGGATCGGCTTGTCCGCGTCGAGGAAGCCCGAGTTGGCGTAGACGCCGACCGTCCACCAGCTGTCGGTCTTCCAGCCGGGGATGGTGAACGCGCCCCCGGAGATCGACTTGCCGTCGTCGTAGAGCTGGGTGAGGTCGATGTCCGAGACGGTGCCGCGGCCCTCGCAGCGCGGGCACATGCCGCCGGTGATGCTGAAACTGCGCTGCTCCTTGACGGTCTTGCCGGCGCGCTCGACGGTGACGGCGCCGGCGCCGCTGATCGAGGGCACGTTGAAGGAGAAGGCCTTGGGGGAGCCGATGTGCGGGGTGCCGAGGCGGCTGAAGAGGATGCGCAGCATCGCGTTGGCGTCGGTGGCGGTGCCGACGGTGGAGCGCGGGTCGGCGCCCATCCGCTGCTGGTCGACGATGATCGCGGTGGTCAGGCCTTCGAGGACGTCCACCTCGGGGCGGGCCAGGGTGGGCATGAAGCCCTGGACGAAGGCGCTGTACGTCTCGTTGATCAGCCGCTGGGACTCGGCGGCGACGGTGTCGAAGACCAGCGAGCTCTTGCCGGAGCCGGACACCCCGGTGAACACCGTCAGCCGGCGCTTGGGGATGTCGACGCTGACGTCCTTGAGGTTGTTCTCCCGTGCGCCGTGCACGCGGATCAGGTCGTGGCTGTCGGCGACGTGCGGCTGCGCGTCCGTCCGCTTGGGCATCGTTCTCTTCGCTCCCTGGCTCTCGGCGGTCTGTGGCGGGGCCTGCTGGGCGGGCCCGCCCAGCGGCCGCCGTCGGTGTGCTCGAACCGTTCGATCCAACCATCGATCCGGCCGGGATCGAACGGGTTTCGGGTGCGGTCGACGAGGGGCGGGGCGGGCCCGGTGCCCGTGGGCCCGGCTCAGCCCAGTTCGTTGAAGCGGACCATGTTGCCCGCCGGGTCGCGGAACGCGCAGTCGCGGACGCCGTACGGCTGCTTGGTCGGCTCCTGGACCAGCTCGGCGCCGCCCGACTTCAGCCGGTCGTAGACGCCGTCCAGGTCGCGGGTGCCCAGGACGACCCGGGCGTAGGTGCCCTTGGCCATCATCTCGGTGATGGTCCGCTGCTCCTCCTCGGTGCGGCCCGGGTCGGCGGACGCCGGCTCCAGCACCAGGGAGACGTCGGGCTGGCCGGCGGGGCCGACGGTGATCCAGCGCATCGGGCCGCCGCCGACGTCGCTGCGCACCTCGAAGCCCAGCAGATCGCGGTAGAAGGCGAGGGAGGCCTCGGGGTCGGTGTGGGGGAGGAAGGTCCAGTGAATGGTGATGTCGCTCATGACCGCAACGCTAGGCGCGCACCCCGGCCGGGCGCTTCTCGAATCCTGATCGGTCCGGGCGGCCGCGAATCCCGTCGGGTAAAGCGGCCGTGGGGGGCCCGGGCCCCCGGGGGGGGGGGGGGGGCGGCG
>NZ_JBHXEM010000142.1:0-20894 GCF_042724755.1 Kitasatospora sp. NPDC127067
CTCGGCTGCGCGGGGTGGGGGGCCGCCGCGGGGGGCCCCCCCCCCGCACCCCCCCCCCCCCGACCGCGCCCCCGGGGCGGGCTCACACCGCCGGGGCCGGGTGGTTGTTTGGGCCCGCGGCTCGGGCGAGCCGGTCGCGCAGGACCTCGTAGGTGCCGGCGTCGAGCCGGGCGTCGAGGGCGTCCACGGTCACGGTCACGTTCCTCGGTCGGTTCCGTCAGATCGGTCGGGTCGGGCGGTTCTGTCGGTCGGGTCGGGCGGTTCGGGCGGCGGGTCGGAACGCCCGGTCGCTCAGCGGGTCACTTGGAGCCGTTGGCCGAGGCGAGGCCGCCGGCCAGGACCCCGAGCGGGGTCTCCGCGACGCCCAGCTGCTGCGCCGACTCCAGCAGCCGGCGCAGCTGCCCGGCCTGGTCGCCGGCGCCCGAGCCGATCAGCTTCATCAGCAGGGCGGAGACCGTCAGGTTCTGCACGTCCGCCGTGGAGACCGAGGAGAGCACCCTGGTGAGGTCCTCGGTGAAGCTGGCCCGCCCGTCCAGCCAGGGCCCGGCCAGGGTCTGCGCGGTCTGCGAGTGGCCGACGAAGGCGTCCAGGCTCTTGCCGGCCGACACCGACTGCACCAGCCTGTCGAAGAAGACCGAGTCCCCGCCGACGATGTCGATCTTCGCCTTCTCCAGCCCGGCCGCGACCAGCGCCGCCTGGGCCTCGGCGATCTGCCGCTGGGTGTCCAGCCCGGCCAGCCGGACGTCCTTCTCGGCGGCCAGCCGCAGACGGTACTCCTCGTGCCCGCGCGAGGCCTCGTCCAGCTTGGCCATCGCCGCGGCCTTCTCGGTCAGGCCCTCGGCCTCGGCCTTCAGCCTTCCGCCGACCTCCAGCGCGGCGGCCTTGGCCTTCTCGACCTGGACGACGGCCTCGGCACGGCCGACCTTCTCCACCGCCGCGGCCTCCTGCTCGCGGACCTGGACCCGGGCCAGACCCTCGGCGGCGGCCTCCGCCCGGATGCCCTCGGCCATCCGGATCTTGGCGGCCGCGTCCAGCTCGGCGGCCTGCTGCCGGGCCTCGGCCAGCACCAGCGCCTCGCGGGCCTTGTGCGAGGCGGCCTGCTCGGCGGCCTCGGCGGCCTTGATGTCCTTGACGAGCTTCTCCTGCGCCTCGGCCTCGGCCTGGATCACGACGGCCTTGCGGACCCGCTCGGCCTCCTCGGTGGCGCGCAGCGTCTTGACGGCCTCCTCCTGCTCGGCGACGGTGCGGTCCACCGCGACCCGCTCGCGGACCACGTCGGCGACCTCGCGCTTGGCGGACTCGACCTCCTTCTCCTTGGCGATCGTGGCGAGCTGGGTCTCCCGCTCGCGGCCGACGACCTCCAGCAGGCGGTCCTTCTCGATCCGCTCGTTCTCCACCGCGATCACCCGCTCGCGGTTCTTCTGCGCCACCGCGACCTCGCGGGCCTGGTTCTCCCGCTGCACCCCGAGCAGCTCCTCGGTGCGCAGGAAGGCGGTCTGGGCGTTGAGCCGCTCCTCCTCCTGCACCCGGGCGATCACCGCGTCCTCCTTGGCCCGCAGGGTCTCGATCTCGCGGCGCTGGCGGATCTCGGCGTCGGCCTGCCGGCGCTCCAGCTCCAGGACGGCCTCCCGGGCGTCCACGTTCTGCCGGGTGATCTCCTTCTGCTCGTTGCGCTGGTACTCGTTGGTGCGCACGTGCTCGATCGCCGTCAGCTCGGTGATCTTGCGGATGCCCTGGGCGTCCAGGATGTTGTCGGAGTCCAGCTGGCTCATCGGAGTCTGTTCCAGGTGGTCGATGGCCGCGTCCTCAAGGGTGTAGCCGTTGAGGTCGGTGCCGATGACCGCGATGATCTGGTCCCGGAACTCGTGCCGGTGGGTGTACAGGTCGGTGAAGTCCAGCTGCTTGCCGACGGTCTTGAGCGCCTCGGCGAACTTGACGGCGAAGAACTCCTGGATCGCCTGCGGGTCGCTGGCCCGGGCGGTGCCGATCGACTGCGCGACCTTGATGACGTCCTCGACGGTCTTGTTGACCCGGACGAAGAACGAGATCCGGATGTCCGCGCGGATGTTGTCCCGGCAGATCAGGCCGTCCCGGCCGGCCCGGTGGATCTCCACCGTCTTCGCGGTGATGTCCATCAACTCGGCCTTGTGGAGCACCGGGAGGACGATCGCGCCGGTGAAGGTCACATCCACCTTCTTCGTCCGGGAGACGATCAGTGCCTTGCCCTGCTCGACCTTCTGGAACAGACGGCCCACGAACAGCAGCATGGCGAGCACGATGAGCAGCACGACGGCGACGAGCACGCCGAAACCCACGGCGATGGTGTCCATCACGGAGTCCTTTGACGATGGCGAGTTGGTGCGAAGGGAAGGGCGGTGAGGGTGGATGGAAACGCGTGACGCCGCGTCAGCGGACAGGCGTCAGTGGGCGGGCGGCGGGTCGAAGGGCGCCACCAGGAAGTGCTCGCCCTCGGCGTCGTAGTCGAAGATCAGGGCGGTCCGCCCGGCCGTCAGGGCCGGTTCGGGCGTCGCCGTACGGACCTGGACGGTCGCGGTGGAGCCGTCCTCCGCGGTGACCTCGGCCTGCCCGAAGTCGGCCGTCACCCGGCCGGTCCGGATCACGCAGACCCGGCCGACGAAGTCCCCCCGGGTGACCGGCCGGTCCTGCGGGAACAGCCGCGACAGCGGCCGGACGAGCACCCGGGTGCCCGCCCAGGAGGCGACCAGCGCGACGACGAACACGCCGCCGCGCGCCGGTGCCCCCGAGGTGAGGACGGTGCCGGCCAGGCTGACGAACCAGGCGATTGCGACCAGCAGCGACACCGCCACCGTCACGGGCACCCCGCCCAGCCCCAGCGCGTCCAGCACGCCCGTGTGGTGGCCGGTGCCCTGCCGGCCGGACCCGTCGTCGGCGCCGTGCCCCCCGGCACTGTGCCCCCCGCCACCGTGCCCCTCGTGTCCGAGGTGCCCGGCGTGCCCCCCGTGCCCGGCACCCAGGTGGTGCCCCGCGTGTCCGACGTCCACCTGGTGCCCGCCGCCGTGCCCCCCGTGCACGGCGCCCGGAACCAGGCCGCCGAACAGCATCAGCAACCAGTACCCGACCACCACCACCAGCGCGAAGCTGAACAGCGCCGTCGGGAAGGCCAGCGCGGCCGCGAAGAATCCCCCCATCCCGGCCACGCTCCCCCGTCTTCCCGCCGGCGCCGCGCTTCGGCGCCGGGGAGATCATGACAGTGCCGCGGTCCCCCGCACATTGCCAGGATCCGGCAATCTTTACGCCCTCTTGACACCCTGGTACGTACGGCCCGCGTGACACTGCAACAGCTCGGCAACAGGACGGCCGCCGGACGGTTCCGGAGCCGCCCCCCGGGTTTGGGGCGGCGGGACTCCCGCGGCGGGACCGCGGCGGTCGTATCGCGCACTACGGCCGTGGTTCCGCGCACTACAGCTGTGGTTCCGCGCACTACAGCCGTAGTGCCGCGCACTACAGCCGTCGTACCGCGTACTACAGCGGTTGTTCCGGCCAGTTCAGCAGCCGCGCACCCATCGCCGCCGTCTCCAGGGTGAAGCGCTGGAGCGCGTCCGCCGGGTCGTACCCGGTCAGCGCCTTGATCCGCTCCAGCCGGTAGCTCAGCGTGCGCACGCTCAGGCCCAGCCGGCGCGCCGCCTCCGCGTTCACGTACGCGGCCTCCGCCTGCACCGCGATGGTGTCCAGCAGCGGACGGGCGCCGCCGCGTGCCTCGGTCAGCGGGCCGAGCACGCTGCGCACCAGGTCGGCCATGGCGGCCCGGTCGCGCATCAGCACCGGGAAGACCAGCAGCTCCTCGGCCCGCAGCTGCCGGGCCGGCAGGTCCAGCCGCTGCGCGTAGTCCAGCGCGTCCAGCGCCTCCTCGTAGCTGCGCGGCACCCCGCTCGGCCCCGAGTGCCGGCGGCCGGTGGCCACCCGCAGCACCGGGCGGTAGCCGGGGCCGGGGCGCAGCGTCAGCTCGGCGAAGGCCTCCAGCACGGCCCGCTCGGAGTCCGGGGCGATGCACACCAGCCGGCCGTCCTTGCTGGCCAGCAGCACGTCCCGCTCGCCGAACCGCCCGGCCAGCTCCCGCTCCACCCGGTGCACCAGCGGATGGACGTCCGCGAACGGCTCTTCGCCCACCGCGACCGCCACCGTGTACGAGCCCGCCAGCCGCAGCCCGAACCGCTCCGCGCGCTCGGCCAGCAGCCCGAGGTCGCTGCGGCCGAACAGCAGGTCGTCGATGAACTCCCGGCGGGCCGCCTCCTCCTGGCGGACGGCCAGGCGCTGGGCCCGCTCGTGGCCCTCGCCCAGCGCGGCCAGCGCGGCGTCGGTGGCGGCGAGCACCGCGTCGCCCGTGCGGCGCAGCTCGGTGACACTGCTCGCGGCGGCCGTCCCGGGCAGGGTCTGCCAGGCCCGCCGGGCCGCGGCCAGACAGTGCGCCACCACCTCGCGCAGCCCGTACCCGGCCTCGGCGCAGTGCTCGCCGAGCTTGCGCAGGCGCTCCAGCTCCTCGCGGCGCGGCAGCCGCCCGGTGCGGGAGACGTCGGCGAGCAGGACGAGGTAGACCTCGGCCAGCTCGCCGGGTATGTCGTAGTCGATCTCCTCGATCACCGTGCTCTGCCCGCCCCCGTACGGCCTGGTGTTTCGGCGCTGAATTTATCAGGGGCGCTCCGGCCGGGGGCGGGCGCGGCGGCCTTCGCTACCGGTCGCGGAAGTGCAGGACGAAGCGCGCGCTGCTGCCGTCGATCCGCCGCCGCACGTACAGCGACGGGGTGCCGTCCGGGGTGCAGCTGACGCCCTCGCGCACCAGCAGCGCGGTGCCCGGCGGGACGCCCAGCAGCTCGGCGTCCGCGAGGTCCGCGCCGATGGCGCCGAAGGCCCGCCAGTCGTACTCCAGTTCCACCCCGGCGGCCCGCGCCAGGTCCGGCACCAGGTTCCCGGAGCGGCCCGGCCGGACCAGCTCGGCGGGCAGCGGGCCGAACGGCACCCAGTAGCTGCACGCCGCCCGGGCCCGCCCGCCCAGCCGGATCACCGAGTCCACCCGGGACAGCTCCGCCGGGCTGCGGCCCAGCTGACGGGCGGCCTCCGCGTCCTGCGGCGAGCCCGTGACGGGCGGAGCGGCCACCACGAACTCGCCGTCGGTGCGCTCCTCGTTCGGCAGTGCGGTGGGCACGCTGCCGAGGTCGAAGCGCTGGCTGCGCGGGTCCACGGCGATCGACACCCGTACGGCCGGCGGGCGGACGAAGGTGCCCACGCCCCGGCGGATCTCCACCACGGCCGCCCGCTCCAGCTCCGCCACCGCCTGCCGCACGGTCAGCCGGTTCACGCCGAACTCGGCGCTCAGCTCGGACTCGCTGGGCAGCCGGGTGCCGGCCGGGTAGGCGCCGGCGTCGACGCGCTCCTGGATCCGGCGGGCCAGGCGGCGGTACACCGGGGTGTTCGGGGAGCTCGGGGGGTTCGTCGCCACGGGCCCGATCCTACGGAGCCCGCCCGCGCCCCCGGGGTCGGTCCGCGCCGCCCGCGCCGTCCGCGCCCCGGCCGCGCCCGCTTCCGTCGCCCGGATCGCCGTGGCCCGCTGCGGCCGCCCGGGTCGCCGTGGCCCGCCGAGGGGAGTGGGATGGAGGGATGCACCGATCGAGGCTTGCCCGGCGACCCCGGAACGGGTTACACATCTAGACGTCTAGATGTCTCCGCTCCGGATCTTCCCCGTCCCGTCCCGGGTGCGGCTCCACCGAAAGGCCTCCCGCATGTCCCTGGTCAACTTCCGTGACGCCGCCGTCCTCGGCGACCCCGAGGGCCGGCGGGTCCGTCCCGGTGTGCTGTACCGCTCCGCCCAGCCGTTCCCGGCCGCCGACGAGGCCACCGTCGCCCAGCTGCGCGGCTGCGACATCCGCACCATCGTGGACCTGCGGGACCCGCGCGAGACCGACCCCGAGGACTGGGCCGCCGCCGCGGCCGCCGGGATATCCGTCGTCGCCGCCCCGGTGAACCCCGCCACAGACGCCCTCACCGCGCGGATGAGCACCATGGCCACGGCCGCCGACCTGGGCGACTTCTACGTCCTGCTGGCCGAGTCCGCGCCCGAGGCGGTGGCCGCCGCCGTCGACGCCACCGTCCGCCCCGGCGCCGTCCTGCTGCACTGCGCCGCAGGCAAGGACCGCACCGGCCTGCTGACCGCCCTCCTGCTGGACCTCCTCGACGTCCCCGCCGAGCACATCGTCGCGGACTACACCCGCACCGCCGACGCCCTCCCGCAGATCTTCGCCGGCCTCGCCGAACGCCACCGCACCGCCCTCAACGACCGCACCACCTCCCGCGTCACCGACTCCCGGGGCCACAACCTCACGATCCCCGCGCCCCTCCTGGAGGCCCCGGCCGAGGCCATGTCCGTCTTCCTCGACCGCGTCCGCACCCACCACGGCGGCGCGGCCTCCTTCCTCCCCGGCTGCGGCGTCCCGGCCGCCACCCTCGGCGCCTTCCGCGCCAAGACCGCAGCGGCCTGAGGCGGGCGCCGCGGCCCGAGCCGGGCATCACGGGGCCACGGTCCGAGGAGGCCGCGGCCCCGCCCGGTAATCCCGTTGCGCCGGGCGGGCCCGCGCTGGCAGCGTGCCTGGAGCGAAGAGCGTGCCGGAGGCGAAGAGCGTGCCGGGGGCGGAGGGGACGCCGGGGGGCGAAGGGGGTGCCGCGAGATGACCGCACTGCGCGAGATCCGCGCCGACCACGACGCGCGGACGATCGTGCTCTACCAGGCGTACCCGCCGGCCGTCGCCGATGCGGCGCTGGCGGCGGGCCGGTTCACGGCGCCCTTCGGCTTCCACCGGATGACGTGGATCAAGCCCTCGTTCCGCTGGCTGATGCACCGCAGCAACTGGGCGCAGAAGGCCGGACAGACCAGGGTGCTGGCGGTCCGGATCACCCGGGAGGGCTGGGAGGAGGCGCTCGCCCGCGCCGTCCTGACCACCGCGCACCCGGACGAGGTGGCCCGCGCCGAGGTCCACGTGCAGTGGGACCCGGAGCGGTCGCTGCGCGGGGCGGCGCTGAACCACTACAGCATCCAGGTGGGCATCGGCCGCTCGCTGATCCGCAGCTACGCCGAGGAGTGGCTCGTCGGACTCACCGACCTCACCCCGCAGGTGCGGCGGATCGCCGCGCTGGTCCGCGACGGGCAGCCGGCGAAGGCCCAGCGGCTGCTGCCGCCCGAGCGCCCGTACCGGCTGCCCGCCGCGACCGCGCGGCGCCTCGGCCTGGGGTAGCCCAGGGCCTCACACGTCCCGGCGCCGCACCACGAGCACCGTCGCCACCAGCGCGGCCAGGCCCCACAGCCCCATGGTGATCCACGAGTCGAGCACGCTCGGCGCGTACTTCCCCATCGTGGTCGTGGAGTGCGGGGTGATGGTGAGCCGCTGCACGGTGGCCAGGGGCAGGTGGGTGCCGATCTCCTTCAGCCACCGGTAGCGGTCCCCGCCGAACATCATCGGCAGGATGAACATCAGCATCACCAGCGAGACGATCGAGGCGGTGGCGTGCCGCAGCAGCGCGCCCAGCGCCATCCCGATCAGCGCGCAGACCGGCACGATCGCCGCGTAGCCGAGCACGGCCCGCAGGCAGCCCTCGTCGGTGACGGAGAGCCCGACGTGCCGGGAGGCCAGCATCGCGTTGACGGTGAAGAAGGAGACCGCCGACACCACGAGCCCGGCGAGCGCGGTGATCCCGCCGATCAGCAGCACCTTGGCCGCGATCACGCCCCGGCGGTCCGGCACGGCGGCGAAGGTGGTGCGGATCAGTCCGGTGGTGTACTCGCCGAACACGGTGATCGCCCCGAGGCTGCCGGCCGCGACCGCCATCAGGTCGCTCGCGATGCTGCCGAGGCCGTGGAACAGCGGGTCGTAGGTGTACGGCGACTGGCCGGGCATCCGCGGCGGCGGGTGGTCGATGTACGGCAGGTCGGTGTGGACGGCGTTCACGTTGACCGCGATCGCCACCAGCGAGGCCAGCGCCAGCACCCAGTAGGTGGAGCGCAGCGAGCGCAGTTTGATCCACTCGGCGGCGAGCAGGTCGAGGAAACGGGGTGCGGGTTCGACGGTGGAACCCAGGGTCGCGGTGGTCATCGGGCCTCTCCAGCCGGGTACTCGACACTGTCGGCGGTCAGGGACATGAACGCCGACTCCAGCGACGACGTCCGGGCGGCCAGTTCGTGCAGCACCACGCCGTGGCGCAGCGCGAGTTCGCTGATCCGCGCGGCCGGCATCCCCGTGACGATCCCGAGGTGCGGCTCCGCCAGCCGCACCTCGGCCCCCTCGGCGCGCAGGGCCTCGGCCAGCGCGGAGAGCTCGGGCGTCCGGACGGCCACCGAGGAGACCGCGTTGCGGGCCGAGAACTCGGCGAGGCTCTCGTCCGCGATCAGCCGCCCGCGCCCGATCACCACCAGCCGGTCCGCGGTGTGCTCCATCTCCGCCATCATGTGGCTGGAGACGAACACCGTGCGGCCCTCGTCCGCGAGCCGCCGGAACAGCCCGCGCACCCAGAGCACGCCCTCCGGGTCCAGCCCGTTCAGCGGCTCGTCGAACAGCAGCACCGGCGGGTCGCCGAGCAGCGCACCGGCGATGCCCAGACGCTGCTTCATGCCCAGCGAGTAGCCGCCGATCCGCCGCCCGGCCGCCTTGCCGAGGCCGACCTCCGCCAGCACCTCGTCCACCCGCCCGAGCGGGATGCGGTTGCTGCGGGCCAGCGCCGACAGGTGGGCCCGGGCGCTGCGCCCGCCGTGCACGTCGCCCGCGTCCAGCAGCGCGCCGACGTGCCGCAGTCCGCGCGGCCGGCCGGCGAAGGGCACGCCGGCCACGGTGGCGGTGCCCGCGGTGGGGGTGTTGAGGCCCAGGATCATCCGCAGCGTGGTGGACTTGCCCGCGCCGTTGGGCCCGAGGAAACCGGTCACGGTGCCCGGCCGGACGGTGAAGGTCAGTTGGTCGACGGCCGTGGTGGCGCCGTACCGCTTGGTCAGTCGCTCGATCTCGATCACGGGGACAACGCTGCCGGTCGGCCCCCGTCCCGGGCATCGGGCCGCGGGCCACAACCGCGGGTCGCCGTACTGGCCCCGGGGATTACGCCCCCGGGCCAATGCGCCGCCGGCCGGGCCGCCGATACCATCGCGCCATGATCACCGAACCTCGTCCGCCGCTGCTCAGGCGCCTGCCCGCGGGCGTGTGGGTGGCGGCGCTGTGGACGGCCCTGGTGGGGTTCCGATTCCTCACCCGCGAGGACGAGCTGCGCCACCTAGTGAACTACCACGGCAACCCCGAGGACATGCCGATGGTGGTCACCGCGGTGGTCACCACCCTGGTCGCGGCGCTGCTGGTCCGGCTGCCGCTGCTCGCCGTCGTGGTGGCGCTCGGGGGCGGGATGTTCGCGCTCGGGATGTGGGGCGTCCCGGAGGCGGCGCCGCTCCAGTTCCTGATCGCCGACGCGGTGGTCGGCTACTGCGCGGCCACCCGCTCCCGCCGGGTCTCGCTCACCGCCCTGGCGCTGCCGCTCGCCACCCTCGCCGGGCTGCTGATCTGGGGCGCCGTCAACGACTACCCCGTCAACCCGCTCGCCTACGCGGGCTTCGCCGCCACCGTGCTGATCGCCTGGCTGATCGGCAACACCGTGCACCAGGGCCGCGTCCACACCGAGGCGTTGCGCGGCCGGGCCTCCGAGCAGGCCATCACCGCCGAACGGCTGAGGATCGCCCGCGAGCTGCACGACATGGTCGCCCACAACATCGGCATCGTCGCGATCCAGGCCGGCATGGGCAGCCGGGTCATGGACACCCAGCCCGCCGAGACCCGCAAGGCACTGGAGGCGATCGAGGCCACCAGCCGGGAGACCCTGGCCGGCCTGCGCCGGATGCTCGGCGCGCTGCGGCAGGGCGAGGGGGAGTCCGCCCCACTCGAAGTGGCGCCCGGGCTGGGCGAGTTGGGCCGACTGGTGGAGAAGGCGGCGGGCGCCGGGGTGCGGGTGGCGCTCACCCGGCACGGCACGGTCCGTCCGCTGCGGCCCGAGGTCGACCTCGCCGCCTACCGGATCGTCCAGGAGGCGGTCACCAACGTGGTCAAGCACTCCGGCACCCGGGACTGCCACGTCACCGTCGCCTACGGTCGGCGGGAACTCGCCGTCACGGTGGTCGACCTGGGCGCCGGAGCGGCGGGTGGCGGCCCCGGCACCGGCTACGGGCTGGCCGGCATGCGCGAGCGGGTCGCCCTGCTGCACGGCGAGTTCAGCGCCGGCCCGCGCCCCGAGGGCGGCTTCCTGGTCGCCGCCCGACTGCCGCTCCCCGAGGAGCCCCCCGGCGAGACCCCCGCCGGGACCCCTGCCGAGCCCGCCGTCGAGCCCGTCGTCGGGACCCCTGTCGGGACTGCCGTCAGGACCGCCGTCGAGACCCCCGTGGAGGTGGGACCGTGATCCGTGTCGTCCTGGTCGACGACCAGCCGCTCATCCGCACCGGCCTGCGAGTGCTGATCGCCGACGCCCCCGACCTGGAGGTGGTCGGCGAGGCCGGCGACGGCGCCGAGGCCGTCGAGCTGGTCGCCCGGCTGCGCCCCGACGTCGCCGTGATGGACATCCGGATGCCCGGTACGGACGGCATCGAGGCCACCCGCCGGATCACCGCCGACCCGGACCTGCCCACCCACGTCCTCGTCCTCACCACCTTCGACGACGACGACTACGTCTACGGCGCGCTGCGGGCCGGGGCCAGCGGCTTCCTGGTCAAGGACCTCGCCCTGGAGACCATCCTGGACGGCATCCGGGTGGTCGCCGCCGGGGACGCCCTGCTCGCCCCCGGCATCACCCGCCGGCTGATCGGCGAGTTCGCCGCCCGCCCGGACGCGGAGGCCGCCGCAGCCCGGCCCCGCAGGCCGGTCGCCGAGGCCGTCACCGAGCGCGAGCGCGAGGTGCTCGTCCTGGTCGGCCGGGGCCTGTCCAACGCCGAGATCGCCGCGGAGCTCACCATCAGCGTGGCCACCGCCAAGGCGCACGTCGCCCGGCTGTTCACCAAGCTCGACGCCCGCGACCGGGTCCACCTGGTCATCCAGGCCTACGAGTTCGGGCTGGTAGCCCCGTAGCCCCGTAGCCCCGTAGCCCCGCAGCCTCGTGACCCCGTAGCCCCGCGACCCCGTAGCCCCGGCACGCGGAAGTGGGGCGGGGCGGGCCCGCACGGCCCGCTCCGGCGCCGGGCGAGGGCCTGCCCCCGCCCGCGCGTCAGTGGACGATCGCGTGCGAGACCTGGCAGCCGTTGACCCCGTTCGACCAGGTGCCCTGCATGGCGAAGGAGCCCGTCGCGAAGCTCACGTTCTGCGCGCCGCCCGTCCCGCCGACGCCGTTCCAGGAGCACTTGTCGGCGTTCTCGTACCCGGTCGAGTCGGTCCAGCCGCCCGCCGGGTTCTGGTCGGTGATGGTCTCCGAGTACTCGTGGCCGTACACGATGGTCACGCCGTCCAGGGTGCCCGCGCTGCCGCTGTTGACGTAGTTCTGGCCGCAGGAGCTGCCCATGTCGGTCACGTACGGGTCGTTGGTGAACGCCACGTCACCGTAGGGGGAGGAGGCGGCGCCACCGGTCAGGGTGGTGTCGCCGTTCCAGTCGTGCCAGGCGCAGAAGCCTCCGTTCGGGGTGTTGAAGCCGTCCGGGTGGGTGCCGGTCGGCGACAGCACCACGTACTGCACGTTGCGGTTGGAGGCGGCGGTGGTGTTGCCGAAGTGGCCGGCGGCCTTGACCGCCTCGGCGGCCAGCTGGTGGCCGGTGGCCTGGCCGGGGGCGGCGGCGGACTCGTCGACCCAGACGCCGGCCAGCGCGCCGCCGGTCGGGTAGCCGACGTGCGCGGAGCCGGACGGGCAGCTGGTCGCGCCCGCGGCGACGCCCTCGCAGTACTGCGTCATGACGCCGGACCAGGTCTCGCTGTTGGTGCCGAGGCCCTTGAACAGCTGCTGCGCCCGGACGGCCTCGCCCTTCGGGTCGCCGGTCAGGGTGGTGTAGCCGCTGGAGTTGGTGCCCTGGGTGCCCCACTGGGTGCCCCAGAAGACCAGGTAGACCTTCGGCGCGCCGGTGGTGACGCCGATGCCGTCGACACCGCCGCCGTAGCTCAGGTTGTTGCTCGCCGGCTTGGCCGCGTTCCCGGCCTCCTTGGTCGGGTGCGCGCCGTGCCGGTAGGGGTGGGGCTGTCCGGCGAACTCGCCGGCCGGCCGGTTGTCCTGGGCGGCCTGGGCCGCCGGGGCGGCGGCGAAGCCGGCGGCGGCCAGCGCCAGGGCGCTGAGCCCGGTCAGGGCCCGCAGCCGCATCCGGCGGGAGGTGGGGGAGATGCCCATCGTGAGGGTTCCTCTCTGGTGCCGGGCGTGCCCGGGTACGGCGCGGCGGCACTGTGGGGGACAAATGGGGCGGCGGCAGCGCGGAGGTGCCGACGGTTCGCCAGGAACCGTCGGTGGTGCGGGGGATCGGGAGCCGGTTACCGCCGACGGCCGGAAGCAAAGCACCGCCGCCGAAACCGGGTCAACGACGGAGAAGGTAAGACCCGCCCCAAGGAAGGCCCCCACGGACGTAGCGAACGTCAAAAGCCCCCAGCGGACGGCCGGTCGATGCGCGTAGCACAGCCGAATGCCAACAGTTGAGAGCCGTTCTTACACCGTATGCGCGCGCCGGGCAGCCGCCGGACAGCCGCCGAGCGGTCGTCAGCAGTCGTCAGCGGACGTCAGCGCACGTCAGGGGCCGTCGACCTCGCCGATCCGCATGATCCGGCCGTGGGAGTCCAGCACCACGTCGTAGGCGTTGCCGTGGCAGCCGTACGGGTCGGCCGGTTCGCGCTCGGCCAGGCAGTCGTCGATGTGGGCGATCAGCTCGTCGAGGGGGACGGTCCGGGCCGGGTCGTCGTGCGGGCCGTCGACCAGGGTCGCGGCCACGCCGGCGCCCGCGAAGCCGTAGTGGACGGGGCTGCCGGCCGGCTCGTAGCGGGCGGAGCCGCAGCTGAACCGGGCGGGCCGGGCGGTGAGTTCGGCCGGGCCGGCGGCGACGACGAGGAAGATCTCGTGACCGGGGTGCGTGGTGGGGGTGGCGCACCCGGGGCCGGCCGAGGGTTCGGCGGGAGGCCCGGCGAAGGGCTCCACGGAAGGCTCGGCGGAGGCGGAGGCGGAAGCCGCGGCGGAAACGGAGGCTTCGGCGGTGGCGGCGGGCACGGACGGGTCGTCCGTGGCGGAGTAGAACTCCTCGTCCTCCTCGTAGAAGAGGTCGTCGTCCTCCTCCAGCAGGTCGTCCGGGCCCTCGTCGGCCAGGGCGGCGGCCGAGGCCTCGGCCACCGTGGAGCCGGAGTCGGCGGGGGTACAGCCGGTGAGGGCGGTGGCGGCGCCGCAGGCCAGCAAGGCGGCGGCGAGGAGCGTGCGGGGCGTGGCCATGGCACCAGTCTCCCCGGGAGGCGGCGGTGGTCGGTACCCGCTTGACACGAACGGGGCCCGGCCCGCGGTTCCCGTCGACGCCGTCCGCCGGTTCCCTCCCCCGCCGGACGTGCGGATCCGGCGGGGGAGGGGGACTGTTGAGCGGCGGTCAGGCCGCCACCGGCCGGCCGGTCTCGTACGCCTCGCGCACCCGGGCCTGCGCCCGCTCGCCCGCCGCCAGGTGGTCGAGGCCGAGCAGCGCCGCGCCGAGCACCGGCGGGGCGACGACGACGCGCGGCTCGGCCAGCGGCGCGGCCGCGGCGAGCCGGGCGGTCAGGTTGTCCAGCAGCAGCGGGTGGCGGGAGGCGAGCACGCCGCCGCCCAGGACCACCGGGGTCGGGGTGTCCAGCAGGTCCAGGCGTCCGAGGGCCACCACCGCGAGCCGGACGATCTCGTCGGCCTGGCGGTCGATCAGCTCCAGCGCCACCGGGTCGCCCTCCGCCCCGACGGCGAACAGCACCCGGGCGATCTCGTGCAGCCGGTCGCTCGACAGGTGCCCGAGGTGGACGGCCTCGGCGACGGCTCCGGCGCTGGGCAGGCCGAAGTGCTCGGCGATGGCCCGGGCGAGCCCGGTCGGGCCGCCGCGTCCGTCCTCCGCGCGGACGGCGTGCCACATGCTGGCGACGGCCAGCCCGGAGCCGCCGCCCCAGTCGCCGGTGAGCTCGCCGAGGGCGGGGAAGCGGGCGGTGCGGCCGTCCGGCAGCAGGCCGACGCAGTTGATCCCGGCGCCGCAGACCACCGCGACGCCGCGCGGGCCGTCGGTGCCGGCCCGCAGCAGGCCGAAGGTGTCGTTGACGACGGTGTTGCCGGCCCCCCAGGGATGGGACTCCAGCGCCACCCGCAGGGCCTCCTCCTCGACCGGCAGGTCGGCGTTGGCCAGGCAGGCGCTGACGTGGCTGGTGAGCACGCCGTTCCAGGACGGGTGCCCGGCCTCGGCGGCGGCCTGCTCGACCAGCGGGGCGAGGCCGGCGACCGCGGCCGCGCCGCCTATCTTCTGCGGCGCGAAGCCGCCGCCGCGGGCGGTGCCGAGGATGCTGCCGTCGGTGCCGATCAGGGCGACGTCGGTCTTGGAGTTCCCCGCGTCGATGGCGAGGACGCCGGGCAGGAGTGGTTCGGGCTGGTGGGTCATCAGGTCCCCGCGGCTCGTACGTGGCCCGGGCCGTGGTCGTCGGCCGGGTGCCCGGCCGTGGTCCCGGCCGGGGTGCCCGGCCGAATGGTCCCCGGCCGGGGGTGGGCGGTCTCCTCGCGGGGCCCGCCCGGCGACCTCCTCCGGTCGCCGGGCGGGCGCGTCGCGGGCCGGATCAGGCCCAGGCGAGGTGCTCGCGGTTGTGGGCGAGCAGCCGGTCCGTGAGCTGGTCGGCGAGCTCGATCTGGCCGACCAGCGGGTGGGCGAGCAGGGCGTCGAAGACCCGGTCGCGGCCGCCGTGCAGGGCGGCGTCGAGGGCGAGGTGCTCGTACGAGGTGACGGCGGCGATCAGACCGGCGTACAGCGGCTCGACGGGCCGCTGCGGCAGCGGGCGCACGCCCCGCGCGTCCACCTCGGCCGGCACCTCGATGACGGCGTCGTCCGGCAGGAAGGGCAGCACGCCGTCGTTGCGGGTGTTCACCACCTGCACGGACGTCCCGCCGCCGGTGCCGAGCAGGGCGGCGATCAGCTGGACGGCCGCCTCCGAGTAGAAGGCGCCGCCGCGCTTGCCGAGCAGCTCGGGCTTGGTGTCCAGGGTCGGGTCGGCGTACAGCTCCAGCAGCTGCCGCTCGATCTCGGCCACCTGGGCGGCCCGAGAGCCCTGCTCCTTCAGTTCCGCCACCACCGCGTCGTGCTGGTAGAAGTACCGCAGGTAGTAGGACGGCACCACGCCGAGGCGCTCGATGACGGCCTGCGGCAGGTGGAGGTCCTCGGCGATCTCCTTGCCGTGCGAGGACAGCAGCTCGGGGAGCACCTCGCGCCCGGTCGCGGCGCCCGGGGCGTCGAGCAGGGTCACCCCGCGCTCCCAGCTCAGGTGGTTGAGCCCGACGTGGTCGAGCCGGACCAGCTCCGGGTCCACGCCCAGGTGCCCGGCGAACTTGCGCTGGAAGCCGATCGCGACGTTGCACAGCCCGACGGCCTTGTGGCCGGCGCCCTGCAGGGCCCGGGTGACGATGCCGACCGGGTTGGTGAAGTCCACGATCCAGGCGTCCGGGTTGGTCCGGCGCACCTGCTCGGCGATGTCCAGCACCACCGGGACGGTGCGCAGCGCCTTGGCGAGGCCGCCGGCGCCGGTGGTCTCCTGCCCGACGCAGCCGCACTCCAGCGGCCAGGTCTCGTCCCGGTCGCGCGCCGCCTGCCCGCCGACGCGCAGCTGGAGCAGGACGGCGTCGGCGTCCGCGACGCCCGCCACCAGGTCGGTGGTCACCGTGACGACCGCGGTGTGGCCCTGCCTGGCGAAGATCCGCCGGGCGAGGCCGCCGATCAGCTCCAGGCGTTCGGCGGCCGGGTCGATCAGCACCAGTTCGCCGATCGGCAGGGTGTCGCGCAGCCGGGCGAAGCCGTCGATCAGCTCCGGGGTGTACGTCGAACCGCCGCCGACGATTGCCAACTTCAGTGCGGACATCAGCCCTTGACCCCTGTCAGTGTCACGCCTTCGATGAAGGCCTTCTGAGCGAAGAAGAAGAGGACGATCACCGGGGCCATCACCAGCAGGGTGGCGGCCATGGTGAGGTTCCAGTTGGTGTGGTGGGCGGCCTTGAAGGACTCCAGTCCGTAACTGAGCGTCCAGGCGTCGTGGTTGTTGCTGGCGTAGATCTGCGGGCCGAAGTAGTCGTTCCAGCAGTAGAAGAACTGGAACAGCGCGACCGCCGCGATGGCCGGCTTGGCCATCGGCAGGACCACCCGCAGCAGGGTGCGCAGGTCTCCGCAGCCGTCGATCCGGGCAGCCTCGATGTACTCCTTGGGGATGGTCATCAGGAACTGGCGCAGCAGGAAGATGGAGAACGCGTCGCCGAAGGCCATCGGGATGATCAGCGGCCAGAGCGAGCTGCCCAGGCCCATCTGCTTGGTCCAGAACAGGTACATCGGGATGACGGTGACCTGCGGCGGCAGCATCATCATCGCGATGACGGCCATCAGGGCCAGGTTGCGGCCGCGGAAGCGGAACTTGGCGAGCGCGTAGGCCACCGGGAGGCTGGAGACCACGGTCAGCAGGGTGCCGAGCCCGGCGTACAGCAGGGTGTTGCGCCACCAGCTGAGGAAGCCGGGGACGGCCCAGACCTTGCCGAAGTTGCCCCATTCCCAGCTGGTCGGCCAGTAGTCGGTGGTGAGCGCCTGCCGGTCCGACATCACCGAGGTGAGCAGGACGAAGACGAAGGGCAGCAGGAAGAACAGCGCGGCGGCGATGGCCAGCGCGTGCACGGCCACCCAGTTGAGCGCCGCGCGGCGCCGGGCGGCCCGGGCGGCGGGGCTGCCGGACCGGGAGGGGCGGGAGGGTCCGGTCGCGGCCGACGCCTCGGTGAGTGTGGTGCCAAGAGTCATGATCAGGTCCTCACAGGCCCGCTAGTCGTCGCTCGCCATGAAGCCGGACCGGCGGCGGAGCAGGATCGAGGTGACGGCCATCGAGATGGCGAACAGCACCAGGGCGACGACGCAGGCCGCGCCGTAGTTGAAGCTCTGGAAGCCGAGCTTGTAGACCATCTGCGGCAGGGTCCAGGTGGAGCCGCCCGGGTAGCCGGGCTCGAAGGGCTGGCCGGAGCCGCCCGCGATGCCGCTGGCGACCTTCCCGGCGACGATCGCCTGGGTGTAGTACTGCATGGTCTGGATCACCCCGGTGACCACCGCGAACATGATGATCGGCGAGATGTTCGGCAGGGTGACGTACCGGAACCGCTGGAACGGGCCGGCGCCGTCCAGTTCGGCCGCCTCGTACTGGTCCCGGGGGACGTCCAGCAGCGCGGCCATGAAGATGACCATCAGGTCGCCGACGCCCCACATGGCGAGCAGGGTGAGGGCGGGCTTGGACCAGTCCTCGGAGGCGAACCAGCCGGGCTGCGGCAGGCCGAGCTCGCCGAGCAGGTGGTTGACCGGGCCGGTGCCGGGGTTGAACAGGAAGGCGAAGGCGACCGTGGCGGCCACCGGCGGGGCCAGGTACGGCAGGTAGAAGGCGGTGCGGAAGAAGCCGGCGCCGGTCTTGACCTTGGTGATGAGCATCCCGATGCCCAGGCCGAAGGCGACCCGCAGGCTCACCATGACGACGACCAGCCACAGGGTGTTGCGCAGGCCCTGCCAGAAGGCCGGCAGCTCGTTGAAGACGTAGTTCCAGTTCTTCAGGCCGCTGAAGGTCGGGGAGCCGAAGCCGTTGTAGGAGGTGAAGGAGAAGTAGACGGTGGAGATCAGCGGGTAGGCGAAGAAGACGCTGAAGCCGATCAGCCAGGGGGAGAGGAAGGCGAGGGTGCGGGCCGCCTCCCGGCGGCGCTTGCGGCGCAGCAGGTGCTGCGTGCCGGGCGCCGCCGGGCCGGTCGGTCCCGCGTCGGCCTCGTCGTTCCCCTTGCGGGTGCCGAACGCGAGTGACATGGGAGCTCCGTGGACCGTTCCCGGGCTACTTGGCCTGGGCGATGTCGGTGTCGATCTGCTTGGCCGTGGCGGCCAGGCCCGCCTGGAGGTCGGTCTGCTTGCCGGACTCGTAGTCGTAGCCGAGGTTCTGCAGGGTGGTGATGTAGCTGCCGCCGTTGACGGCCGGCGGGGTGGTGCCGGAGTGGGGGTTCTTGGCGACGTTCAGGAAGGTCCTGAAGTTGTCGTCGCTCACCAGCTTCGGCGAGTCGAGCGCCTCGAAGGTGCTCGGCACGTTGTGGATCGCGTTGGCGAAGCCGACCACCGCGTCGGTGTCCGTGGTCAGGTACTTGACGAACTCCCAGGCGGCGGCCTGCTTCTTGCTGGTGCTGGCGATGCCGACGATGGTGCCGGTCTGGTAGCCGCGGCCGTAGGTGTCGGCCTGGTCGTCCGGGACGGGGAAGGCGGCGGTGGCCCACTCGAAGTCGGGCTTGTCCTTGGCGAGCGAGGCGGTGCGCCACTCGCCGTCGAGGATCATCGCGAGCTGGCCGGTGTGGAAGGGGTTCTTGGCGCTGAACTCCTCGCCGAAGGTCGCGCGGTACTTCTCCAGCTTGGCGTAGCCGCCGAGCTGGTCGACCAGGCCCTTCTGCCACTTGAGCATCGCGGCGACCTTCGGGTCGGTGGCGATGTCCGACTTGCCGTCGGCGCCGAAGTAGGTGGGGCCGTACTGGCCGAGGTAGTGCTCGGTGGTGGACTCGTAGCCGTGGTACAGCGGCATGAAGCCGAGCTGCTTGTACGAGTCGCCGTCGGCGACGGTCAGCTTGGTCACGTCCTCGGCGAACTCGCTGAAGGTCTTCGGCGGGTTGGCGATGCCGGCGTCGGCGAAGGCCTTCTTGTTGTAGTACAGGCCGTAGGCGTCGCCGAGCAGCGGCAGCGAGCACTGGTTGCCCTGGAACTGGGTGTAGTTGAGCATCGTGGCCGGGAAGGTCTTGGCCGGGTCGATGCCGCTCTTCTGGAGCATCGGCTTGAGGTCGACGAAGGCCTTGGTCGAGCAGAACATGCCGACGTTGTTGGTGGTGAAGGAGGAGACCACGTCCGGCGCGTCGGAGCCACCGGCCCGCAGGGCCTGGTTGACCTTGTCGTCCGCGAGGCTGTCCACGGCCTTGACGTGGATGGTGGGGTGGGTCTTCTCGAAGGCGGCGATGTTGTCGTTGATCGCCTTGATCTCGTTCTCCTGGCTCCAGCCGTGCCAGAAGGTGATGGTGACGTCCTTGCCGCCGGCCGATTCGTCGGAGCCGCCCGTGTCGCTGGAACCGGTGCAGGCGGAGGCGAGCAGCGCCAGGACGGCGCTGCCGGCGACGGCGGCGACGGTGCGGCGGCCTCTGCGGGAGGTGGTGGCGTGCACTTCGGGATCCTCCTGGGGGTGCGCGGGCAGGCCTCGTTGCCTCGGTTCCCGCGTTCGGGGGTTGGGGAGAGGTGGGTGCAGGTGGCGAGGTGACAGGGGGAGCGTCAGTGGGTGGAGAAGACCGCCTCGCGGGCGTCGGACAGGGCACGTTGCAGGGCGCCGAGCAGGACCGGTGAGCCGGACAGGGCACTGCTGCGGACCTCCGGCCGGGCGATGGAGATCCGCGCCAGTTCGTCCTCGACGAGCGCGCGCAGCCGCTCGCCGCCGGCGCTCGGCACCACGCCGGAGAGGACCACCAGTTGGGGGTCGACGACGGCGACGATCACCGCCAGCCCGACGGCGAGCCGCCCGGCCAGCTCGGCGAGGAAAGCGTCGCCGGCGCCCGGGAGGGCCAGCGCCTTGGCGATGGACTCCTGCGCGGTGGCCGCGCCGAGCCCGTGCTCACGGGCCAGGGCCCGGACGGCGGGAGTGCCGACCAGGGCCTGGAACCCGCCGAACTTGCGGCGGCGGGCGTCCCATTCGACCGGCGAGTCGGGCAGCGGCATGTAGCCGACCTCCCCGGCGCCGCCGGTGAAGCCGCGGTGCAGCCGCCCGGCGATCACGATGGCCGCGCCGACCCCCGCCCCGGCCCAGAGCAGGACGAAGTCCTCGAAACCGGCCGCGGCGCCCGAGGAGCGCTCGGCGACGGCGGCCAGGTTCACGTCGTTCTCGATCGACACCGGCGCGCCGATCGCCTCGGTCAGCTCCTCGACGAGTCTCGGCGAGTGCCAGCCCGGCAGGTGGGAGGCGTAGCGCAGCTTGCCGGTGACCGGGTCGGGGGCGCCGCCGACGCCGATCGCGGCGGTGCGCAGGACGCCCTCGGGCAGGCCGGCGGCCCGGACGGCCTCGGCCACCGCGGTGGCGACGGCCGGGACGGTCCCGGCGGCCGGGACGCCCTTGGTGGGCACGGTGTACTCGGCCAGCGTGGTGCCGGTGATGTCGGCGACGGCGACCCGGATCTCGCTGTTGGTGACGTCCAGTCCGGCGACGTACCCGGCGGCCGGATTCACCTGGTACAGACGGGCGTTGGGGCCGGGGCCGCCCGCCGTGGTGCCGACCGGCAGGACCAGCCCGGCCGCCTCCAGCCGGGCCAGCAGCTGGGAGGCGGTGGGCTTGGACAGCCCGGTGAGGGCACCGATCTGGGTGCGCGAGAGCGGCCCGTTCTCCAGCAGGAGTTCGAGGGCGGCACGGTCGTTGATGGCGCGCAGCAGGCTGGGGGTGCCGGCGAGGGGGGCCTTCGCGGTGTTCTTGGTCATGCCCGGAATCCTCCCCTTTCGGCTGGTCGGGACGGTCCGCGGGTGTCCCCGGAGCGGGGAGCGGGCGGGCTTCGGACGAACTGTTAGGAAACTTTCCAGTCGCTTGGGAAGGACCGTAAGGGCCGTGTCGGCGGAGTGTCAATGGTGGGTGGAGCGGAGGATGCCGAAGCGTTACCGGACACGACGCAAGCCCCGCTCCCGGCGTACCGGGAGC
>NZ_JBHXEM010000143.1:0-20801 GCF_042724755.1 Kitasatospora sp. NPDC127067
GGAACCACCCGAACCACCGAACACCGAGAGCCCCCGGCACTGCGTCTGCCGGGGGCTCTCGGTGTTCGGTGGTTCGGTGTCCGGTGGCGGTTCAGCAGCTGCCGGTGGCGGTCGGGGTGGGGGAGGGCTTGGTGGCCAGGGCGAGGGCGGCGGCCGCCTGGGTCTCGTCCAGCAGGGCGTTGTAGCTGTCGCCGATCACGAAGTCCACGGTGGTGTCGGTGCGGGCGTCGGCGGTGACGGCGGCACCGGCGATCTGCGAGCCGACCAGGGTGCCCGCGCCGGCACCGGCCGGACCGGCGATCACCTGGGCGGTGCCGGGCACCTTCTTGTCCAGCTCGGCCGGGGCGTTGCCGACCTTGCCGATGACGAAGCCGCGCTTCTTGAGCTCCTCGGCCGTCCGGCCGGCCAGACCGGCCTTGGTGGTGGCGTTGTAGACGTTCACGGTGACCGCGGTGGCCTGCGGGACGGCGTGCGGGTCGCCCTGCGCGGCGGCGGGCGCGTCGGCGGCGCCCGGGGTGGCGCCCGGCGTGGGGGCTGCCAGCGCCTTGCCGGACGGGGTCGCGCAGGCCTGTGCCGAGGCGTTCTTGTTCCTGCCGGTGAAGATGTCGTACAGCTGCACGCCGCCGAGCGCGATCAGGGCCAGGGCGAGCAGGCCGGCGAGCGCGGCGATCACCTTGCGGCTCTTCTTCGGAGGCCGGCCCAACCGCGGGTAGGTGTTGCCGGTGACGCGGTACTGCTTCCCCTTGAGGCCTTGGGGAGTCAACATGCTCACGGTTTGTCTCCCCCTCGTGCCAGGGCGGGGTCGGGATGACGGATCGGCCGGGTGGGGACTTCCCCGGTGCGGGCGGAATCCCCTGGTCGCGGCCGTAGTCAGCAGCGTAGTGCCGTACGGCCTCGAAGGTACTAAACGATCATCATCTGGCGTACCCCGGTACCCGAAAGGGGGTACCGGGGTACGCGTGGACCGCCCTCCGCCGGATGGCGAGGGGGCGGTCCGGAAAGCCCGTGGCGGCCCGACGGCCCGGTGACGGGGTCCGTCACTCCATTTCGAGGACGCGGGCGTGCAGCACCTGGCGCTGCTGCAACGCGGCCCGGACGGCCCGGTGCAGGCCGTCCTCCAGGTAGAGGTCGCCGTGCCACTTCACCACGTGGGCGAAGAGGTCCCCGTAGAACGTCGAGTCCTCGGCCAGAAGGGTTTCGAGGTCGAGTTGGCCCTTGGTGGTCACCAGCTGGTCGAGCCGCACCGGGCGCGGGGCGACGTCAGCCCACTGGCGGGTGCTCGTCCGGCCGTGATCCGGGTACGGCCGCCCATTGCCGATGCGCTTGAAGATCACACGGAAAGCCTACCGTTCGGACGGCGGATGGCGCAGCAGCCGCGACGCCGCCACGCGCGCCGGTGTGAACTGCGCATGGACGAATGCAGCTGTTTGATGGGAAATGTCGCGAACATCGCCCGGTGCCGATCGGGTTCCGCGCCGATGCCGAAGCGTTCCGAAGCGTTCCGATCCGCTCAGGAGTGTGCACCGATGTCCTCCGACCCCACCCCGCCGGCCGTCCGGGAGATCGCCGACGGGTACGCCTTCACCGGTCCCGCCCTCGACCTCGGCGCCGTGCTGCTGGACGGCACCGCGTACCCGGACGCCCAGGTGCGCATCCCGCTGGGCGTGCTCAACCGGCACGGGCTGGTCGCCGGGGCCACCGGCACCGGGAAGACCAAGACCCTCCAGCTGATCGCCGAACAGCTCTCCGGGCAGGGCGTGCCGGTGTTCCTCGCCGACATCAAGGGGGACGTCTCCGGCATCGCCGCGCCCGGGGCGCCGAGCGAGCGGACCGGTGCCCGGGCCGCCGAGGTGGGGCAGCGGTGGTCGCCGCAGGGCTGCCCGGCCGAGTTCTACTCGCTCGGCGGACAGGGCGCCGGCATCCCGGTCCGGGCCACCGTCACCAGCTTCGGACCGCTGCTGCTGGCCAAGGTGCTCGACCTGAACGAGACCCAGGAGTCCTCGCTCAGCCTGGTGTTCCACTACGCAGACGGCAAGGGCCTGGAGCTCTACGACCTCAAGGACCTCACCGCGGTGATCGCCTTCCTCGCCTCGCCCGAGGGCAAGGAGGAGCTGCGGACCATCGGCGGGCTCTCGGCGGCCACCGCCGGGGTCATCCTGCGCGCGCTCACCGTGCTGGAGAACGAGGGGGCCGGGGCCTTCTTCGGCGAGCCCGAGTTCGACACCGCCGAGCTGCTGCGGACCGCTCCGGACGGCCGGGGCGTCGTCTCGGTGCTGGAACTGCCCGCCGTGCAGGACCGGCCGCGGCTTTTCTCCACCTTCCTGATGTGGTTGCTCGCCGACCTCTACCAGGAGCTGCCCGAGGTGGGCGACCTCGACAAGCCCAAGCTGGTGTTCTTCTTCGACGAGGCGCACCTGCTGTTCAAGGGCGCCTCCAAGGCCTTCCTGGAGGCGATCACCCAGACCGTCCGGCTGATCCGCTCCAAGGGCGTCGGCATCTTCTTCGTGACCCAGACGCCGCGGGACGTGCCGTCCGACGTGCTGGCGCAGCTGGGCAACCGGGTGCAGCACGCGCTGCGCGCCTTCACCCCGGACGACGCCAAGGCGCTCAAGGCCACCGTCTCGACCTTTCCGCGCTCCTCGTACGACCTCGGCGCGGTGCTGACCTCGCTGGGCACCGGCGAGGCCGTGGTCACCGTCCTCTCCGAGAAAGGCGCGCCGACGCCGGTCGCGGCGACCAGGCTGCGGGCGCCGCAGTCGCTGATGGGGCCGATCGGGGCGACGGCCCTGCAGGCGGTGGTGGACGCCTCGCCGCTGACGGCGCGCTACCGGGACGCGATCGACCGGGAGTCGGCGTACGAGAAGCTGGCGGCGCGTGCCCCGCGGCCCCAGGCGGCGCCCACCGCGCCCGGGGCGTCGACGCCCGTCGAGCGGGCGCCGCGGCGGGAGGCGCCGAGGGAGAAGGAGGGTGCGGGCGGGCTGCTCGGGTCGCTGCTGAGCAACCCGACCGTGAAGTCCTTCGCGCGCTCGGCCGGGAAGCAGCTCGGGCAGGAGATCTCGCGCAGCCTGTTCGGGACGTCCAAGCGGCGGCGCTGACCGGTCGGGCGGGGCCGGCCGGTCGGTGGGGCGGTGCGCCGGTCGGTCAGGCGGAGAGTGCGGCGCCGATCCGGTCCAGGGAGGACAGCCGCATTAGGCCGTAGTTGTAGAACTCCACCTCGGGGACGCCGAGTTCGCGCAGGATGGCGATCTTGGCGGCGAGGTTCTCCGGGCCGTCGCAGTCGGAGGACATCGGGCGCAGGATCACCGCCAGGGACTGCGGACGGACGCCGTGCAGGGCGAAGGCGGCGACCTTCTCCCGGACCGCTTCCGGGGTCCTCGCGTAGCCGAGGGTCTCGATCCGGTCGACGGCCCCGGCGAGGGCGGGCAGGTCGATGCCGGCGAGCCAGCCCGTGCCCGGGCCGCCGCCGTCCATGAAGGTCAGCCGCATGTCGTGCCGGCGGGCCTGCTCGGCGAGGTCGGCGGCCAGTGCGGTGACGGTGGTGGCGGCGGCGTCCACGTAGGCGGCGAAGGCGCCGTCGGCGAGGGTGCTCAGGTCGGCGGGCTCGGCGGCGGCGGATTCGTCGGCCAGCCGGCGGCGCAGCTCGGCGCGGACCGCCGCGGCCACCGCCTCGGCCGGGACCCCGGCGCGGGTGGCGGCGGAGCGGCAGTGCGGGCAGAAGCAGACCCCGAGCAGGGCCTCGGCGGTCGGGCCCAACTCCTCGAAGTAGCGCTCGTGGTGGTAGCCGTGGCGCAGTCCGTGGAAGTGCAGGGACTCGGCGCGGATCGCGTCCACGCCGTACCGGGCCAGTTCGGCGACCAGGGTCAGCGCGTACTCCCGGACCTCCGGGTTCGCCGGGCAGAGTTCGGTGAGGTGGCGGTCGCCGAAGGCGTTGGCCGGGGCGCAGTCGGGGTGGGTGAAGCCGAGCCGGTCGTTGTGGCAGAAGACCGTCCAGGCGTGCAGCTTCAGCCCGCGGCGGCGGGCCTCCTCGGCGGCCTCGGCGAAGGGGTCGCGGTCGCCGATCGCGGTGGACGGCACGGGGGCCAGCCGGCGGCCCCGCCAGGCGGCCGGGTCGGGGCGGAAGTACGCCGCGCCCGGCTCCAGGTAGCGGACCACCCGGCGGGGGTTGTGCGGGAAGACGTCGCGGGCCTCGTGGTAGACCGAGGCGAGGGTGACGCCGCCGACCCCGGCGCGGTCGGTGAGGTTGCCGAAGAAGGTGTCGGCGCCCTCGTCGAGCAGGTCGGTGGCGAAGGCGAGGACGGACGACTCCACGGTGCGGCTCCGGAGCTGGGGGAGGGTGAGCCGTCCACGCTAGCCGCAGGGGTGGGATTGGTCTATACCTGATGGTCCGGACGGGAATCGTCGGACACGCCCTACCTACAGGCCGAGCTCGTCCAGCTGCTTGAGCAGGGCGGATCCGGGGCTGGTCGGGGCGGTCCCCTGCGGCGCGGCGGGCTTCGCGGCCGGCCGGTCGCGGAGCAGTACGGCGGCGGCCAGTCCGCCGATCAGCCCGCCGAGGTGGCCCAGCCAGCTGACGCCCGGGGTGACGGGAAGGACCCCGATCAGGATGGTCGAGTAGACCACCGCGACGACGATGCCGACCACCGCGTCCAGTACGTTGCGGTCCAGGAGCCCGCGCAGCACCACGTAGCCGAGGTAGCCGTAGACCATGCCGCTCGCGCCGGCCGTCACCGTGTTCGGGCTCTCCAGCAGCCAGACCAGCAGCCCGCCGGACACCACGATCACCAGGCTGGCCAGCAGGAACTTCCTCATGCCCCGGTAGGCGGACAGGAAGCCGAGCACGAACAGCGGCCAGGAGTTGGCCTCGATGTGGCTCCAACTGAAGTGCAGGAACGGCGAGGTGAACATCTCCGGGAGGTCCCCGACCTGCTCCGTGCGCAGGCCGAACTCCCGCGACAGCCCGTAGTCGTCCAGCCAGTTGAGCACCTGCACCGACCAGATGACGGCCTGGATGCCGAGCATGGTGAGCAGCGCGCGGCGGGAGTCGGCGAACAACTGGGCGAATTTGGCGGCCATGCCCCGACTCTAGGGGCGCCGGAAGCGTACGTGCACCCCATTACAGTGACTCGTGTCGTTCCGACCGTGAGTTCCGACCGTGAGATCAGACCGTGAGAGGTGACCAGCCCATGAGCAAGCGCGCGCCGCTGCCGTACGAGTTCCTTCCGCAGGTGCCGTCCTTCCCGCTGAGCAGCCAGGACATCACCGAAGGCGCCACACTGGGCCGGGAGTTCATCCACTCCGGCGGCAACCTCTCGCCGCAGCTGACCTGGTCGGACCTGCCGGAGGGCACCCGGAGCATCGCGGTCACCTGCTACGACCCGGACGCGCCGACCGGCTCCGGCTGGTGGCACTGGCTCGCCCTCGGCCTGCCCGCCGACACCACCGGGCTGCCGCGCGGCGCCGGCTCCTCCGACGCCGCCCTGCCCGGCGAGGCCTCCTTCCACGGCCGCAACGACTTCCCGGGCAACCAGTACGACGGCGCCGCCCCGCCGCCCGGCGCCCCGCACCGCTACGTCTTCGCGGTGCACGCGCTGGACGTCGAGAAGCTGGACGTCACCGCCGACACCCCGCCCGCCCAGGTGGGCTTCCACCTCACCTTCCACACCCTGGGCCGGGCGCTGCTGACCGCCGAGTACGGGGTCTGACCCTTGGCGATGTCCGATCGTCCGGTCGAGGTCTGGCGGCTGCCCGAGGAGGAGTGGAAGGCCGGCCGCCGGGCCGTGACCTGGACGGTGGGGCCGGACGGGGAACTGGCCGTCCTGGTGGTGCCGGAGCAGTGCACGGCACCGGCCGGGTCCTGGCCGGAGGTCCGGTTCCCGTACGAGGCCGAGGTGGTCGTGACGGGCCCCCGCGGGGAGTGGCGGGTGCCGTTGTCCGGGGTCGACTGCTCGCCGGACCACCTGGCCCTGCTGCCGGGCGGCCGGCTGCTGCTGGTCGAGGCCCGGGCCGAGCAGGACGGGGAGGAGTGGCGGCCCAACGGCTTCGTGTACGGCCCCGACGGGACCCCCGGCCGGGAACTCCTCCTCGGCGACGACACGCCCGTGCTGGTGACCGACCGGGACGGCCGGATCTGGATGGCCTACGGGGACGAGGGCATCTACGGCGACCACCCGATGTCCTGCGCGGGACTCCGGGGCGCCGACACCCACGGCCGGGTGGTGTGGAGCCCGGACCACCGGAAGGACCTGCCCGGGTACCCCCTGGAGGGCCTGGCCGGAGCGACCGAGGGGCGGTCCGCCTGGCTGGCCTGGTACCCGGGCTCCTCGGGCAGCTACCTCACCCGGATCGAGGCGGCCGACGGGACCTCGTCCACGGTGCCGTGCCCGGTCCGGATGCCGGTCGGCTTCGCGGTCCGCGCCCGGGAGGGCGTCTTCCTGTCCCGGGGCGGGGAGCTGACCTGGCACCTGCTGGTCGGCAAGCAGTGGAAGCAGACCGGGAAGCGCAGGCCGGACGTGCCCGGCGAGCTCGACCGCCGCCGTGCCTACGGCCGGGACGGCGCGCTGTGGTTCAGGTCCGGCAACGGCTGGTACCGGGTCGAGGCCTAGGAAGGGCCCTGGCGCCGGCCCTGGGACGGGCCCTGGGACGGGTCCGGACCGCCCCGGTCCGGCGCCCCCGCCGCGTGCTCGGCGCGGGCCGCCAGTTCGCGCAGGTGCTCGCGCAGCGCGGGCGGCTCGTGCACCTCGAAGGCGCAGTCCAGCGAGAGCAGCCGCATCGCCGTCCACTCCAGGGAGTCGGTGCGGGAGCGGAGCCGGCAGCTGTGCTCGTCGATCGGCTCGACCTCGGAGTCGCCCGGCCGGAGGCTGCGGCGGACCCGCTCGGCCGGGGCGTGCACGGTGGCGACCACGGTGCCGCTCGGTGACGGGCGGTGCAGCTTGCCCGCCACGTAGGCGGCGGCGTCCTCGGCGGGGAGCGGGCGCGGGGTGAAGCGGACGCCGGTGGCGGCCGGGCCGCTCAGCCGGTCGACCCGGAAGAGCCGCCAGTCCTCGCGGTCCAGGTCGTAGCCCACCAGGTACCAGCGGCGGCCGACCGAGACCAGCCGCTCGGGCTCGACCTGCCGCCTGGTCTCGGCCCCGTCGTACGCCCGGTAGCCGAAGCGCAGCCGCTCCCGGGCGGTGACGGCGCGGGCGAGCACGGTGAGGTCCTCCGGGTCGACGGTCGGGCCGTCCCCGGTGAGCAGCGGCACGGTGGCGGAGTTGAGCGTCCCGACCCGCTGCCGCAGCCGGCCCGGCAGCACCTGGAGCAGCTTGCCGAGCGCCCGTACCGAGGCCTCCTCGATGCCGACCACGGCGTGCCCGGCCGCGGCGCGCAGCCCGACCGCGATGGCCACCGCCTCCTCGTCGTCCAGCAGCAGCGGGGGCATCGCCGTGCCCGCGACCAGCCGGTAGCCGCCGTCCGGGCCCATGCTGGCCCGCACCGGGTAGCCGAGCTCACGCAGCCGGTCGATGTCGCGCCGGATGGTGCGGGGGCTGACGCCGAGCCGCTCGGCGAGTTCGCTGCCGGGCCACTCGCGCGGGGTCTGGAGCAGGGACAGGAGGCTCAGCAGCCGGGCCGGGGTGTCGCTCATGGCGTCCAGCATGCCCGAACAACTGGGACAGGTTCTGACCTACATGGCCGTTACTGTCGCGGACGTGGAGAAGAGCGGCGTGGACGTGAAGAAGAAAAAAGAGGAGACCGCAATGAGCACCGCGGCAGCGGACCGGCGGAGGTGGATCGCGCTGACGATCGTGATGGTGGCCTCCTTCATGGACTTGGTGGACGTCACCATCGTCAACATCGCCATCCCGAGCATCCAGCAGGACACCGGCGCCTCCTTCAGCGCCATCCAGTGGGTGACCGGCGGCTACGCGCTGGCCTTCGCGATCGGGCTGATCACCGGCGGCCGGCTGGGCGACATCCACGGCCGCAAGCGGGTGTTCCTGATCGGGATCGGCGGCTTCACGCTGGCCTCGGCGCTGTGCGGGCTGGCCTCGGGCCCGGAGATGCTGGTCGCGACCCGGCTGCTCCAGGGCGGGACGGCGGCGTTGATGGTGCCGCAGGTGCTGTCGATCATCCACGCGACCTTCCCGGCGGAGGAGCGCGGCAAGGTGTTCGGCCTGTTCGGCGCGGTGGTCGGGCTGGGCGCGGTCTCCGGTCCGCTGATCGGTGCGCTGCTCACCGAGTGGGACCTGTTCGGTCTGGCCTGGCGGCCGATCTTCCTGATCAACCTGCCGGTCGGCATCGCCGGCCTGCTGCTCGGCCGCCGCTTCATCGACGAGTCGAAGGCCGACCAGGCGCTGAAGCTGGACCTGGTGGGCGTGGCGCTGGCCAGCCTCGGCCTGCTGATGCTGATCTACCCGCTGACGCACGGCCGGGAGGCCGGCTGGCCGCTGTGGGGCTACCTGTCGATGGCCGGGAGCCTGCCGGTGTTCGCGCTGTTCGTGGTGTACGAGAAGGTCAAGACGCGGCGGGACGGCTCGCCGCTGGTGGAACTGGCGCTGTTCCGGGTGAAGTCCTTCGCGGCCGGCATCTGCGTGCAGCTGGCCTTCGGCGTGGCGCTCGGCATCTACTTCCTGGTCTGGACCCTCTACATGCAGGTCGGGCTGGGCTGGAGCCCGCTCAAGGCCGGCGCGACCGGCATCCCGTTCTCGATCGCGGTCTCCACGGCGGCCGGACTGTCGGTGCAGAAGCTGGTGCCGCGGTTCGGGCGGAAGGTCCTGCAGACCGGCGCGCTGGTGATGGCGGCGGGCGTGCTCGTCTACATCTGGGAGGCGGACCGGTACGGGACCGCGATCACGACCTGGCAGATGGTGCTGCCGCTGGTGGTGATGGGACTCGGGATGGGTCTGATCGTCGCGCCGATCACCGACGCGGTGCTGGCGGAGGTGCCGCGCGAGCACGCCGGTTCGGCGTCCGGGCTGATCAACACCGTGCAGCAGGTGGGCAACGCGCTCGGGCTCGGCCTGGTGTCGGTGGCCTTCTTCGGGGCGATGGACGACGTGGTCGCGCCGGAGGCGGTCGGGGCGGCGTTCGGCGGGGCCTTCGTGAACGCGATGTGGTGGGTCGCCGGGGTGCTGCTCGCCGTCTTCCTGCTGATGTTCGCGCTGCCGCGGCGGCGCAAGGCGGCCGGGGCCGTGGCCGGCTCCACCGCCGAGGAGCGGGAGCCCGTCCTGATCTGACGGAGCGCTCCCGTTCGCGGGCCCCGGTCGCGCGGCGCGGCCGGGGCCCGCGTCGCGCTCCGGGAGGGCCCGGCCCCGACGTGGTCGGCCGGGTGGGTCGACCGTCGGCACGGGCGGCCGGGCCGTCGGTCAGCGCGCACCGGTCGGGGCGGGGGCGGCGGTCGTACGGGTGGTGGTGCGCGGCTTGGCGGCGGCCTTGGCCTCCTTCGCGACGCGCTTCATCTCCTGCTTGAACTCACGTACCAGGGTGAGGGATTCGGGGCCGGTGATGTCCGCGACGGAGCGGTGCGCACCCTCCTCGCCGTACGCGCCGGCCGCCTCGCGCCAGCCCTCCGGCCGCACCCCGTACTGCTTGCCGAGCAGGGCCAGGAAGATCTGCGACTTCTGCTTGCCGAAGCCGGGCAGGGCGTTGAGCCGGCTGAGCAGCTCCTTGCCGGTGCGGACGTTCTTCCACAGTGCCGCGGCGTCGCCGTCGTACTGCGCCACGAGGAACTGGCAGAGCTGCTGCACCCGTTTGGCCATCGCGGCCGGGTAGCGGTGCACCGCGGGCTTCGCGGAGAGGAGCGCGACGAACTCCTCCGGGTTGTAGGTGGCGATCTCGTGGGCGTCCAGGTCGTCGTGGCCGAGGCGCTGCGCGATGGTCAGCGGGCCGGTGAACGCCCACTCCATCGGGACCTGCTGGTCCAGCAGCATGCCGACGAGCGCGGCGAGCGCACTCCGTCCGAGCAGTTCGTCGGCCTCGGGCTGTTGTGCGAGCCGAACGGTGACGTTCACGGGCTTGCCCTCCTCGGAGTTGACGTCTGGTCGGCGCCCAGTCTGGTGGACGCGGCGTTGGCGTACAGGATCAACACGCCCGTAGCCGGGGAAGTCGTCTCTGTTCAAGGCCTTGCCAGAGCTGCATTGTTCGTTGGCGGAGCGGTTGCCGGGGGTAGCGGCGGGGTGTCGCGGACAATTTTTTGCCCGCGCCTGTCACATCCGGCGGATGCCCCGGGTCAGGGGAGTGTCGAACCGAACAGCCGTCGAATGGGAGCACTCCAATGTCCGTCGCCCACACCGTCGTCACCGTCCTCGCCGCCCTCATGGTCGGCTTCTCGGCCTACTCCGTCTTCGCCGGCGCCGAGTACGTCGTGAAGCCGCTCGCCGACTACGGCGTCCCGCGCGCCTGGTGGACCTGGCTCGGCGTCGCCAAGGCGGCCGGCGCCCTCGGCCTGCTGGCCGGCCTCGCCGTCCCGGCCGTCGGCTACGCGGCCGCGGTCGGCGTGATCCTCTACTTCCTCGGCGCCGTGATCACCGTCCTCCGCGCCCGCGCGTACGCCCACGTCCCGTTCCCCCTCGTCTACATGGCGCCCGCCGCCGCCTCCCTCGTCCTCGCCCTCGCGGCCTGAGCCGGGCCCGCCCGGCCCGGCGGGCCGGGCGGGGGTGGCGTGCACGGGGAGGAGTGCGCGGGGCGGGTATGGGGGGCGTGCGTGGCGGGGGAGGGCGCTCGGCTGGGCGGGTGGCTTCGAACGGGGGGAACGAGTCATTTCATATGACTGTTTCTGTTGTGCCGGTGCGGCGAGCTGACGACGGGTCATTCTTGGTCCAATCGACGCGTCCAGAAAGGCTCGCCCGCCGTGACCCAGCCGTTCGAACTGCCGTCCTTCTACGTGCCGCATCCGGCACGCCTCAACCCCCATCTGGACGAGGCACGGGCCCACTCCACCGACTGGGCCCGGGAGATGGGGATGCTGGAGGGTTCCGGAATCTGGGATCAGGCAGACCTGGAAGCCCACGACTACGGCCTGCTCTGCGCGTACACCCACCCCGACGCCTCCGCCGAGGCGCTGTCGCTGGTCACCGACTGGTACGTGTGGGTCTTCTTCTTCGACGACCACTTCCTCGACATGTTCAAGCGCACCAACGACCGCGGTGCGGGCAAGGCCCACCTCGACCGGCTGCCGCTGTTCATGCCGGCCGACCCGGCCGCCGAGCTGCCCGAGCCGGAGAACCCGGTCGAGGCGGGCCTGGCCGACCTGTGGCGGCGCACCGTGCCGGCGATGGGCGAGGACTGGCGGATCCGGTTCGCCGAGAGCACCCGGAACCTGCTCAACGAGTCGCTGTGGGAGCTCGCCAACATCAACGAGGGTCGGGTGGCCAACCCGGTCGAGTACATCGAGATGCGCCGCAAGGTCGGCGGCGCGCCCTGGTCCGCGCAGTTGGTCGAGTACGCGGCCGGCGCCGAGGTGCCGAAGGAGGTGTCGGGTTCGCGGGCGCTGCGGGTGCTGATGGACGCCTTCTCCGACGGGGTGCACCTGCGCAACGACATCTTCTCGTACCAGCGGGAGGTGGAGGACGAGGGCGAGCTGAGCAACGGCGTCCTGGTGCTGGAGCGGTTCCTGGAGTGCTCCACCCAGGAGGCCGCGGACGCGGTCAACGACCTGCTCACCTCGCGGCTCCAGCAGTTCGAGAACACCGTGTTCACCGAACTGCCGGTGCTGTTCGCGGAGACCGGGCTGGACCCGGCGGGGCGCGCCCGGGTGACGGCGTACGTCAAGGGCCTGCAGGACTGGCAGTCCGGCGGGCACGAGTGGCACCTGCGGTCCAGCCGGTACATGAACGGCGGTGGGGCGGCCGCGGGTTCGGGCGGGTCCGGTGGCGAGGTCGCTCCCGGCTCGGGCGGTGGACCGGCGGGTCTGCCGGGTCTGCCGGGAGGGCCCGGGGGCGGCAACTGGTGGGACCAGTACGCGATCGGCGGCATCGGGACCTCGGCGCTGGACATCCTGCGCAGCACGGCCGCCGGGGCCACGGCGGCCGTGGCGGAGGCAGCGAAGGCGGCGGAGGGGGGCTCGACGCCGGCGGCCAAGGGCGCGGCGGGCCCGGCCGCGCGGCGGGCGCGGTCGCACGGCCACGTGCCGTACCAGGCCGTCGGGCCGTCCCTGCTGCCCGAGTTCAAGCTGCCGTACGAACTCCGGCTGAGCCCGCACCTGGACGGTGCCCGGGAGCGCGTGATCGCGTGGGCCGAGCGGATGGGACTGCTGGCGGCGGAGCCGGGCGTTCCCGCATCCGGCATCTGGGACGCCGAGTCGATGCGCGACTACGACCTCCCGCTCTGCGCGGCCGGCCTCCACCCGGACGCCACGGCCGACCAACTCGACATCTCCTCGGCCTGGTTGGCCTGGGGCACCTGGGCCGATGACTACTACCCCAGGGCCTTCGGGCACACCCGCGACCTGGTCGGCGCCAAGGTCGCCAACGCGCGGCTGTCCCTGTTCATGCCGGTGGACGGCACCCCCGCGCCGGAGCCCGTCAACGCGCTGGAGCGCAGCCTCGCCGACCTCTGGGAGCGGACCGCCGGCCCGATGACCGTCGAGGCCAGGGGCCGGTTCCGGGTGGCGGTCGAGGCGATGCTGGACAGCTGGATCTGGGAGCTGAGCAACCAGATCCAGAACCGGATCCCGGACCCGGTGGACTACCTGGAGATGCGCCGCTCCACCTTCGGCTCCGAGCTCACCGCGAGCCTCTCCCGCCTCGGCCACGGGCAGACCGTGCCGCCGGAGGTGTACGACCACGGCTCGATGCGCGCGCTGGAGAACTCCGCGATGGACTACGCGTGCATGATGAACGACCTCTTCTCGTACCAGAAGGAGGTCGAGTACGAGGGCGAGCTGCACAACGCCGTCCTGGTGGTGCAGAACTTCTTCGGCTGCGACTACGAGTCGGCGGTCCGGATCGTCGACGACCTGATGCACTCGCGGCTGGGCCAGTTCCAGCACGTGGTGCAGAAGGAACTCCCGGTCATGTACGAGGACTTCGGGCTGGGGCAGGCGGCCAGGGAGATGCTCGACGGGTACGTGGGGGAGCTGGAGAACTGGCTCGCGGGCATCCTGAACTGGCACGAGGGCTGCCTCCGGTACGCCACGGCCGACCTGGACCGGCACTTCGGCGCCGAGCGGGACCTGGTGGAGGCCTCGCAGGCCCGTCGGGTGGCCACGGCGGCGGCCGCCGCGTCGGTTCCGTCGGTTCCGTCGGTTCCGACGGTCCCGCTGCCCCCGGTGCCGCTCGGCCCGACCGGCCTGGGGACGTCCTCGCTGCGTCTGTCGGCGGGCGGCTGACGTCGACGGGTCGCACCCGCGCGGGTCCAGCCCGCGCGGGTGCGCCGCATCGTGGCTAGGCTGGCGAACCGGGGGTCGGCGTGCGCCCCCCGGCGCGCGCCCTTTCGCCACACACGAGGGCAGAGAGATGGCTGCGCTACCTGAGGGCACACCCTGTTGGGCCGACGCGATGTTCACCGACCTGGAGGGCGCGAAGGCCTTCTACGGCGACGTGTTGGGCTGGACCTTCGGCGAGAGCTCGTCGGAGTTCGGGAACTACACCCAGGCCTACTCGGACGGCAAGGCGGTCGCCGCGATCGTGCCGCCGATGCCGGGCGCGGAGGCCCAGTCCGCCTGGTGCCTCTACCTGGCCTCGCCCGACGCCGGTGCCACCGCGACGCGGATCCGCGCCAACGGCGGCGAGGTGGTCATGGGGCCGATGCAGGTCGGCGACTTCGGCACGATGGTGATCGCCAAGGACCCGGCCGGGGTGGTGTTCGGCGTCTGGCAGGCCGGCCGGCACGAGGGCTTCGAGAAGCAGGGCGAGCCCGGCGCCTACACCTGGGCCGAGCTGGTGACCCGCGAGCCCGCGAAGGCGGACGCCTTCTTCCCGGCGGTCTTCCCGTTCGGCGTGAAGAAGATGGCGGGCGGGGACTTCGACTACCGGATGTTCCAGGTCGACGACCGGCCGGTGCTCGGCCGGATGGGCGCGGAGGGGGACTTCCTGCCGCCCGAGGCGCCCTCGTACATCAGCGTCTACTTCGCGGTGGACGACACCGACGCCGCGATCGGCCGGCTGACGGCCCGCGGCGGCAAGGTGTACTTCGGGCCGATGGACAGCCCGTTCGGCCGGTTCGCGGCGGTCGGCGACCCGCAGGGCGCGGCCTTCGGGTTGATCGACATCGGTCGGCGGGTAGGGGAGCAGCCGGAGACGGTGGAGGTCTGATGCGTCCGACGGGACGACGAGCGGCAGGGGTGGCCGATGGGTGAGCGCGAGGAACTCGTCGAAACGCTGGACAAGCACCGCGAACTGCTGCGGCGCACCGTACGGGACCTCACCGACGCGCAGGCGGCCGAGCGCACCACGGTCAGCGAGCTGTGCCTCGGCGGCCTGATCAAGCACGTGGCGGCGGTCGAGGCGCGCTGGTCGCGGTTCATGACCGGCGGCGCGGAGGCGATGCGGCGCGGGGACGGGGGCGCCGCCGACCCGGACACCTGGGCGGCCCAGTTCCGGATGGTGGAGGGCGACACCCTGGCCGGGCTGCTCGCCGAGTACGAGCGGACGGCGCGCGGGACGGACGAGCTGGTCCGGACCCTGCCCGACCTCGACCTCGCCCACGAGCTGCCGCCCGCACCCTGGTTCCCGCCGGGCACGGCCTGGTCGGCCCGGCGGGTGCTGCTGCACCTGATCGCCGAGACCGCGCAGCACGCCGGGCACGCGGACATCATCCGGGAGTCGCTGGACGGGGCGAAGTCGATGGGCTGAGCGGCGGTTCGCCCGGCAACCGAGTGGCGGTTCGAGCGGTACATCGCCCGACGGTTCGAGTGGCGTCGGGGACGGCCGTCAGGGCAGCTCCACGCCGAGGAGTTCGCGCAGCGCCCGGCCGCCCTCCGGGGTGACCCGAAGGGCCCGGCCGGAGCCGATCCGTTCCACCCAGGCGCGGTCCAGGGCGGCCCGGCAGAGCGCCGCGCCGAGCGCCCCGCCCAGGTGGGTGCGGCGTTCCGTCCAGTCCAGGCAACCGCGCACGACCGGGCGTCCGCCCCGGCGGCCCGCGCGCGGCGGCAGCTCGATCGCCTGCGCGGCCAGCCAGTCCCGGCCGTGCCCGGTGACGGCCAGCCCGCCCTCCTCGGTGACCAGGCCGCGGGCGAACAGCGCGTCCGACACGGCCACGCCGAGGCGTCCGGCCAGGTGGTCGTAGCAGGTACGGGCCCGGGCCTCGGCACTCAGCCGGGTGGCCTCGGTCAGGTTGCGCGGCGCGGTCGCGGGGCCGGGGCCGGTGCCGGGGCCGGTGCCGGACTCGGCGAAGACGGTGAGGTCCTCGATCAGCGTGGCCACCGCGGGCGTGGCCAGCCGGACGTACCGGTGCCGACCCTGTCGTTCCTCGGCCAGCAGCCCGCCAGCGATCAGCCGGGACAGGTGCTCGCTGGCCGTGGACGGCGCCACGCGCGCGTGGCGGGCCAGCTCACCCGCGGTCCAGGCGCGACCGTCGAGCAGCGCCGTGCAGATGGCGGCGCGGGTGGGGTCGGCGAGCAGGGCGGCGAAGGCGGCGAGCGTCATGCCTCCATGGTCGGGGCACGAGGGTGCGTGCGGGCGCCGAGTCGCGTACCGGGGCGGAGCGGCGCACGGAGGACGGGGCGGTCGCGGCGGCGGGGCCGCGTGGGGGAGCGGAGCCGGGGACATGCCTCCAGGGTCGCCCCCGCACGGTTCGGCCGGGGCCGAAACGACCCGGGGCCACGATGACGGCATGAGCGAAACCACGGTGGTCTCCGGTCCCGCGACGATGACCTTCTCCCGCTACGACGACGTGACGGCGGCGCTGGCCGACCCGGCGCTGGTCCCGCCGCCCGCCGGGCCGGCCGTGCCCGGAGCGCCCGGCGCCGCCCCCGGCACGGTGGCCTGGCTGCGGTCCGCCGTCGCCCGGTTCAGTTCCGGCGAGCCGCACGCCCGGCGCCGGGCGCTGGTGCTGGCGGACCTGGAGCGGCTGGACCCGGACCGGCTGCGGGTGGCCGCGGCCGCCGGCTTCGAGTCCGACGTCCGGCTGCGGGTGGTCCGGGTGCTCGCGGCGGAGCTCGGCCTGGCCGACCCGGAGGCCGTGGCGCGGGACGT
Organism: Kitasatospora sp. NPDC127067; assembly: GCF_042724755.1. Lineage (NCBI taxonomy): Bacteria > Bacillati > Actinomycetota > Actinomycetes > Kitasatosporales > Streptomycetaceae > Kitasatospora > Kitasatospora sp. NPDC127067. The sequence goes on from NZ_JBHXEM010000143.1 coordinate 16,110, forward strand.
CGCGGCGGTGTCCCGGGCGTACTTCGCCGATGCGTCGGACGATCCGGTGGCGGCCGACCCGGCGGCCGACCCGGCGGCGGACGCGGCGGTGGCCCGGCTGCTGCCCGTGGTGGGGGACTGGGACGACGCGGCGGGGGACCGGGACGAGGAGACGGCCGCGAACCGGATCGGCCTGCTCGTCCAGGCCTGCGACGCCACCGCCGCGCTGGTCGAGGGCGCTCGCCGGCACGAGGACGGTCTGGCCGGCGTGCTGCGCGCGGACCCGCCGGTCCGGACGATGCGTCGGCTCGCCGCCCGGGCGACCGAGGTCGGCGGGGTCGCGGTACCGGCCGGAACGCGGGTCCTGCTCGACATCGCGGCGGCCCAGTCCGGGGCGCCGGAGGGCGTCGTGCTCACCTTCGGCGCCCCGCCCCGGAGTTGCCCGGGCCGCTCGCAGGCCCTGGTCATCGCCGAGGGCATCCTGTACGGCGCCTCCGATCCGGCGGACACCGGGGCGCCGGACATGCCGCCCGCGCCGGATCGGGGTAAGGCCGAACTCGCCTCCCTGGTGCCGGAGATGGTCGAGAGCGTGCTTGCCCTGGCGGCCGGTTGGACGGCCTGGGACGGTCGCCCGATCATCAACGCCGACGGCCGAACCTATACGCCGCACAAGGCTGTTCGCCGTATCGCCGACCATCTCGTCGACCACCTCGCCGAGTTGGAGGCCCGGGTGGTCGGTGAGCCGACCGAGCCCGACCACTGGCACGCCTCCGGTGTCACCACCCCGGCCGACCTGGCCCCGTTCACCACCGCCGACCTGGACGAGGCCCGCAGTCGGCTGACCCGGCTGGCCGGGATCTGGTCCCGGCGGATCCGCGCACTGCCGGACGAGCGGCTGGACGACTCGCCGGGGACGGGCTGGAGCTTCCGGCAGATCGTCCGGCACGTCTCCGGGGCCGGGTACTACTACGCGGACTCGGTCGGCGCGCTCGGCAGCCCCGCGGGTGCGACCGACACCCCGGAGGGTGCGACCGACACCCCGGAGGGTGCGACCGACACCCCGGAGGGTGCGACCGACACCCCGGCGAACGCGACCGGAAACCCCACGAACGACCCGACGGAGACGACCCGATGACCCCCTTCGCCGCCCTGCACCACCGCCCCGGCCGTCCGCTGCTGCTCCCCAACGCCTGGGACCATGCCTCGGCCGTCGCCCTCGCCGCCCAGGGGCACCCCGCGATCGGCACCACCAGCCTGGGCGTGGCGGCCGTCGCCGGCCTGCCCGACGGTGCCGCCGCCACCCGCGCGGAGACCGTACGGCTGGCGCGCCGGCTCGGGCGGGTCGGCTTCCTGCTCAGCGTCGACGCGGAGTCCGGGTTCAGCGACGATCCGGACGAAGTCGCCGAACTGGCCGTGGAGTTGGCGAAGGCCGGAGCGGTCGGCATCAACCTGGAGGACGGCCGGGCGGACGGTTCGCTGACCCCCGTCGACCGCCATGCCGCCAAGATCGCGGCGGTGAAGGCGGCCGTGCCGGAGCTGTTCGTCAACGCCCGCACCGACACCTACTGGTGCGGGCAGGACGCCCCCGAGGCGGGGGCGCTCCGGCGCCTGGACGCCTACCAGCAGGCGGGCGCGGACGGCGTGTTCGTCCCCGGGCCGGCCGATCCGGCGGCCATCGGCCGGCTGGTCGGCGCGCTCTCCGTCCCGCTGAACATCCTCTGGACGCCGGCCGGCCCGGGCCTCGCCGAGCTGGCCGCGCTCGGGGTGGCCCGGGTCAGCCTGGGCTCGCTGCTGTACCGCGCGGCACTGGCGGCGGCGGTGGCCACGGCGGCGGCCGTCGCGGCGGGCGGGCCGGTCGGTCCGGTGCCGGGGTACGCGGAGGTGCAGGCCCTCAGCGGGAGTTGAGCGTCTCCGGGAGCGGTCGCGGGCGGCCCTGGACCGGCGCCCCGGGGACCGGCGCCCTCAGCCCCGCTGGCGGGCGGTCCAGGCCGCCTCGATCCCGTCCAGGATGACGTTGACGCCCCGGGCGAAGCTGCTGTCCCGGCCCGCCGCGACCTCGTCCGGAACCTCGGTGGTGTACAGCCGGTGCAGCCGCGGGAACTCCTTGGTGGCCTCGATGACGGTGGGCAGGAGCCGGTTCATCCACTCCTGCTCGTCGTGGCCGCTGCGGGCCAGCGAGCTCACCCAGGAGGCCTCCACACAGGCGGTTCCGATGGTGTAGCCCATCACGGCGCTCATCGCGTCGTTCGCCTCGCCGATCTCGAAGCCGGCCGTTTCCAGGACGGCCAGCAGGGCCTCGGAGAGCCGCATCCAGTTGGGGCCGAGGTAGATCATCCCGACGTCGCCGATCACCGAGACCATCCACGGGTAGCGAATGATGGCCGCGCGCATGCTCTCGGCGCACTCCATGACCTTCGCGCGCCAGACCTTCGGGTCCTCGGAGTCCTCGGCCTCCGGCTGCGGGAGGGTGCCGAAGACCTGGTCGACGACCAGGGCGAGCAGTTCCTCCTTGTTGGCGACGTGGGTGTAGAGCGAGGTCGCGCCGGCGTTCAGCCGGGCGGCGAGCTTGCGCATGCTCAGCGCCTCGATGCCGTCGGAGTCCAGCAGTGCGAAGGCCTCGGCGACGATCTGCTCGCGACTGAGGGAGGGCTGCTCCCGCCGTCGCTGGGGCCGGTTCCACGGCAGGGGGATGCCCGGGGTCGTGCCGTCCTCTGATTTGGCCGCCATCGGGCCCTCCTCGCCAGTCGTCGATCGCCGGACCCGGTCCGGTGCGGCGCAGCTTGCCACAGGTCGCTGCGAACAGTGTACGGCGACTCGTACGGTGTGCGGAGGTCGAACGGCGTACGGCATTGCGAACAGTGTGCGGCGTCCGTACAGTGTTCGGAGCGGCGCACACCGTACCCGTGGGGACGGAGGGCGGTGTGCCCGCGACGACTTCCGCGCAGCTCCGGCCGGCCACGGCCACGGCTCGCGCGCCCATTCCAAAGCCCGAAGCCCGAAGCCCGGGTTCGCAACGAAAAGTTCAAACCCGGGTTCGACGCGAGAAGTTCAAAGGGGGAAAACGCCGTGCAACGTCATCCGCAGCGCTGGCTCATTCTGGTCGTGCTCTGTCTCAGCAGCCTGGTGCTGGTGATCGACAACATGGTGCTCACGGTCTCCATCCCGCCGATCGCGGAGGACCTCAAGGCCGGAGCGCAGGACATCCAGTGGATCATCGACTCGTACATCCTGGTCTTCGCCGGCCTGCTGCTCACCTCGGGCAGCCTCTCCGACCGCTTCGGACGGCGGAAGGTGATGATCGTCGGACTCGCGCTGTTCGGCGCGGCCTCACTGGTCGCGGCCTACGCCGGCAGCTCCGGTGAACTGATCGTCGGGCGCGTCCTGATGGGCGTCGGCGGCGCGCTGGTCATGCCGAGCACGCTCTCCATCCTGATCACCGTCTTCGACGACGAGGAGCGCCCGAAGGCGATCGCCGCCTGGACCGCCGTGGCCATGATCGGCCTGGTCGGCGGTCCGGTGCTGGGCGGCGCGCTGATCGCGCACTTCTGGTGGGGCGCGGTCTTCCTGCTCAACGTGCCGATCGCGGCGGTCGCCATCATCGCCGCGATGCTGCTGATGCCGGAGTCCAAGGGACCGTGGCGCCGACCCGACCTGCCGGGCATGGTGCTGTCGATGGTCGGCATGACGGCGCTGGTCTGGTCGATCATCGTGCTGCCCCGGGACGGCTTCACCAGCGCGAGCACCCTCGGCGCGCTCCTGCTCGCGGTGGCCTCGCTGACCGGCTTCGCCGTCCGGCAGGTCCGCACCGACTCGCCGATGGTCCCGCTCAACCTGTTCCGCAACCGGGTCTTCACCGGCGCCAGCTTCTCGCTCGTCCTGCTGACCTTCGCCACCGGCGGGCTGATGCTGGTCCTCACCCAGTACCTCCAGTTCGTGCTGGAGTTCTCGCCCACCGACACCGGCCTCGCCTTCATCCCGCTGGCCATCGCCTCGCTGGTGTTCAACGCGCTCGGCGCGGTGCTCGGCAAGAAGGTCCCGGCGCGGGTGCTCACCTCGATCGGCATGCTGATCATCGCGGGCGGCTTCGGGCTGCTGGCCACCCTCTCGGTCGGCGACGGCTTCACCAAGGTCGCCCTGGCCATGCTGGTGCTCGGCGTCGGCTCCGGCCTCGGCATGCCGGCCGCCGCCAACGCGCTCATGGGCGCCATCCCGAGCGAGCACGCCGGCGTCGGCTCCGCGCTCAACGACACCATCCAGCAGTCCGGCGCGGCGCTCGGCGTGGCCATCCTCGGCACCGTGCTCTCCAGCACCTACACCGGTGCGATGCCCGACGCCGCCCCCGCCGCCGCCCGCCACGACATCACCGGCGCGCTCGCGCTGGGCGGCTCCACCGGGGACGGCGGACTGGTCGCGGCCGCCCGGGAGGCGTTCAACACCGCCACCTCCACCACCTTCACGGTGGGCGGCATCGCGGTCGTCGCGGCCGCGGCGCTCACCCTGGTGCTGATGCGCGACGGCCGGAAGACCGCCGACGGGGCGGCCGGGGCCCCGACGGAGCCCACGGCCGAGCGGATCGGCTGACCCGACCCCCTCCGGGCCGATGGCCCCGGCCGCCCCGGGCGGTTTCTAGCGGTCGTTGCAACACGTGGTCGGTTGTTCAGGCCGCGAGCAGTTTATGCAGGCGCTCGGCTGGGGTTTCCCAGCCGAGCGTTT
>NZ_JBHXEM010000144.1:0-5296 GCF_042724755.1 Kitasatospora sp. NPDC127067
CGTACAAACCGAGGGAGCGGTTCGGACGGGCCGGGCCCGGGGGAGCGGCGGTGCGGGGTCGGCCGGGGTCAGCGGGCGGGCGAGGCGGCGTCCACGGCCTCGACCGCGCGGACCAGCGAGGTCAGCTCGGGGTTGCGGGCGGCCTCGTCGAGCGCCTCGCGCAGTGCGGCGTCATTGGTCGGCCGGGCCCGCTCCAGGAGCTTCAGCCCGTCCTCGCTCACATTGGTGTAGATGCCGCGGCGGTCGGTCGGGCACAGGTAGCGCGCCAGCAGGCCGCGGTCCTCCAGTCGGGTGACCAGGCGGGTGGTGGCGCTCTGGCTGAGCACGACCGCGTCGGCGACCTGCTTCATCTGCAGGTGTCCGCCCTCGCCGTCGTGCTGGCGGCTGAGCACGTCGAGCAGCGAGTACTCGCGCACGCTCAGGTCGTGCCCGGTCTGCAGGGCGCGTTCGATGTGGGACTCGATCCGGCCGTGCAGGAGGGACAGGGCGTTCCAGCCGCTGGCGAGGGCGGTGAGCGCGGGGTCCGTGGCGGTCATGGGCCCGGCCTCCTTCCGGATGTGGCTGAGTCCAGGATAAGCCATGAACTGAAATATCGGCTAGAGCTTGTATAGCGCTTGTGCAATCAATCTTCCCGCATGGGCCCGGGCGGGTCCGAGTGGGGTGCCGGGTGTGAGACGTCGGGCGGCGCCCAGTGTTCGCACGGCTTTGGCGTAAATGGTTCAGACCATTGACGCGAGGGGAAGGCAGCTCCTACGGTGTCGGGCAACCGGTCTGGCGCGGGCATGCCATGTCTTGGGCAGGCCGCCGTGCGCACCCCCACGCGCACGCGCACGCCCCGCGCCGGGCGCACACTCCATCCACCCCCACGGAGGAGCACCATGCGCAAGCGCCATCTGATCGCCGCCGCCGCGGCCGCGATCGCCCTGCCGATCGCGGCGGCCCTGCCGGCCCAGTCGCACGGCTTCATCAACCTGCCGCCGAGCCGTTCCGCGCTCTGCGGCGCCAACGCCGTCCCGTGGGACTGCGGCGACATCCAGTGGGAGCCGCAGAGCGTCGAGGGCCCCAAGGGCTTCCCGGGCCGCGGCCCGGCGGACGGCACCATCTGCGCCGGCGGGGACGCCCGCTGGGCCCCGCTGGACAACCCCCGGGGCGGCGCCTGGCCGACCACCAGGGTGACGGCGGGCCAGCAGCTCACCTTCACCTGGGAGATCGAGGCCCGGCACTCCACCACGAACTTCAAGTACTACCTGACCAAGCCCGGCTACAGCGCGAGCCAGCCGATCACCCGGTCCGCCCTGGACCTGACCCCGTTCCTGACCGTCCCCTACAACGGCCGCCAGCCCGCCGCCACCACCACCCACACCGGGACCCTGCCCACCGGCCGCACCGGCCACCAGGTGATCGTCGCCGTCTGGGAGATCGCCGACACCGGCAACGCCTTCTACTCCTGCACCGACGTCCAGTTCTGACCGTCCCCGGGTCGCCCCGACGGCCCTGACCGGTCGCGTCGCACCGGGCCCGACCGTGCCCCACCGCGCCCGACCGCGTCCCGCCGACGCCGCCGCCCGACTCCGGACGGCGCCGGCGGGCCGCCCGCCCGACCGCACCGCAGACCCCAGGCCCGACCCCCGCCCGACCGCACCGCAGACCCCGCCCGGGCCGTGCTCGCGCGCCGTAGAAGCCGCAAATAGGTACATTGACGACATTTGGCAGCAGTGCCAGGCTTCGCGCGTCCACGAAAGAAGGCCTACCGCCTTCGGAAAGGGTCTCCATGCGCCCCGACCTCAGCCCCGCCGTCCTCGCCGAGCTGCGCCGGCCGCGGCCCTATCCGGTGGTGTCGATCCTGATGCCCACGCACCGCCGGGAGCCGGACAACACCCAGGACCCGGTCCGGCTGCGCAACCTGCTGGCCGAGGCGAAGGAGCGCGTCCAGGCGGACCCGGAGGTCTCCCGCGCCGACCGGATCGACGTGCTGGAACAGCTCGACCGGGCCCACACGGAGGTCGACCTGGTGCACGCCGAGGACGGCCTGGCGATCTTCGCCGCCCCCGGCGAGCACCAGGTCTGGTCACTCGGGCGCACCGCCCCCGCCCGGGTGGTCCTGTCCGACACCTTCCTCACCCGCAACCTGGTCGCCGCGCACGCCGCCGAGCGCCCGTTCTGGGTGCTCGCGGTCGCCGCCGACAAGGTGGTGCTCTGGGGCGGCACCGAGGAGCGGGTCACCGAGGAGAAGGGCCGCGGCTTCCCGCTGGTGCGCGTCTTCGACAACCCCGACCCCGAACGCCAGGAGCAGATCGGCGATACGCCCAGCACCTTCCGCGACGAGGCGACCAAGACCTTCCTGCGCCAGGCCGACACCGAGGTCGGCAAGCTGCTGGCCGCCGCCCCCCGCCCGCTGTACGTGGTCGGCGAGGCCGCCGCGCTCGCCCTGCTGGACGCCGTCGGCCCGATCGCCAAGGAGTCCACCGCGCAGCTCCCGCACGGCGGCCTGGCCCAGGCCGACGCCGAGACCGTCCGCAAGGTGGTCGAACCCGCCGTGCGCGCCCACGCCGACCAGGAGGTCGCCGAGCACCTCGCCCAGCTCGACAAGGCCCGCGGCGCCCAGCAGTTCGCGGCCGGCCTGGACGAGGTCTGGCGGACCGTCGGCGAGGGCCGGGTCGCCCGCCTGGTGGTCGAGGAGAACTACCGCGCCACCGTGCGCGACGAGGGCGAGCACCTCGTGCCCGCCGAGGCCGACCAGCCCGGCGCCCGCGAGGACATCGTCGACGAGGTGATCGAGCGCACCCTGGACACCGGCGGCCAGGTCGGCTTCGTCCCCGACGGCACCCTCGCCGACAGCGACCGGATCGCCGCCGTCCTGCGCTACTGACCCGCCCTCGACCGCGGCCGCCCGTCCGGTAAGCCCGGCGGGTGGCCGCGGCGCATCGGAGGCACCCGCTCCCGTCGCACAGGGCGACCATCCGGCCGGGCCCGCCCCCACCGCGCGTCCGCCCGCCGCACCCGTCCCCCGGCCCGTCCACCGCGCCCGTACGGAAACGAACCGGCCGAACGGGGCAAGGAACGCGCCACCTTCGCGAACCGCACGCGCAATGGTCACGAACGGTTTTCGGACTCGTGACGTCCGGTTCGGCAACCGCCCCTAGCCTGCCGCGCATGACACAGAGTCACCGCCCCCGCGCGGGCCGCCGCACCGGCCTGCTCGCCGCCGCCGTCGCCGCCTCGCTCGGCCTCACCGCCGTCGCCCTGAACGCCCCCAGCGCCGTCTCCGCCGAAGCCGCCCCCGCCGCGGCCGCGGCCGGCGCCGCCCCGGCCCCCGGCGAGGTCGTCGTCGACGAGACCTTCACCGCCCCCGCCCTGCCCGCCGGCTGGGCCGCCGTCGAGGGCGACTGGAAGGTCGAGGGCGGCCGCCTGGTCGGCACCTCCGCCAACTCCGGCCAGCAGAGCCGGATCACCTTCGGCCGCCACCTCGACGACTTCCGCATCGAGGCCACCGCCCGCTTCGAGACCGTCCAGGACGGCGCCCGCTGGACCGCCCTGGGCCTCGACGTCCCCGCCTCCGGCGCCACCCCCTGGTCCATCGCCACCATGCGCACCGGCACCACCGCCGCCAACGGCCTCGAATTCGCCCGGCGCACCCCCGCCAACGCCTGGAACGTCACCGACACCGCCGCGGCCCCCACGGCCGCCGGCACCGGCCGCGACGTGCGCATCGCCGTCGAGGTCCACGGCACCACCGCCCGCTGGATCTTCGACGGCAAGGAGGTCATGCGCACCACCCAGATCGCCCGCAGCGCCGACGGCGGCCAGGCCCTGGTCGTCAACGGCGCCAAGGTCTCCTTCGACGACCTCAAGGTCACCGCCCTCGCCCCCGGCGGCCGGCTGCGCCCGGCCGGCGCCCCGCTGACCGTCTTCGCCCACCGCGGCGCCTCCTCCGCCGCCCCCGAGAACACCCTGGTCTCCGACGAGATCGCCCGCCGCGGCGGCGCCGAGTGGATCGAGAACGACGTCCAGCCCAGCAAGGACGGCGTCCCCTACGTCCTGCACGACGACACCGTCGACCGCACCACCGACGGCAAGGGCCGCATCCGCGACCTGACCGCCGCCCAGCTCGACACCCTGGACGCCGGCTCCTGGTTCGGCCCCGTCTACGCCGGCGCCCGCATCCCCACCCTGGCCGCCCAGCTGGAGGACCTGCGCACCCGCGGCGGCAACCTGCTGCTGGAGATCAAGGGCAAGCACAGCCGCGACGAGGTCGCCCGGATCGTCCAGGAGGTGCGCGACCAGAGGATGACCGACCGGGTCTTCGTCCAGAGCTTCGAGGTCGACGCCCTGCGGTACACCCGCGAACTGGCCCCCGAACTGCCCCTGGGCCTGCTGCGCGGCGACCTCGACGCCGACCCGGTGGCCGTCGCCAAGGACCTCGGCCTCTCCGCCTACAACCCCTCCGACGGCGGCCTCGCCGCCCGCCCGGCCGTGGTGAAGGACCTGCACGCCGCCGGCGTCGCCGTCAACGTCTGGACGGTCGACTCGGCCACCCGCTGGAAGGCCCTGGAGGCCGCCGGCGTCGACGGCATCATCACCAACCGCCCGGCGGAGCTGGCCGGTTGGAACAGCGCCTGGCTCCAGGGCGGCAACCCCGTCCGCCCCGTCGCGCCCACCGTGGCGATCACCTCCCCGGCCGCCGGCACCACCCTGGACCGTGCCCAGCAGCCGGTCACCGCCGTCCGGGCCACCGGCGCCGACACCGTCCGCCTCACCCTGGACGGCAAGGAGCTGGCGCCCGGCACCGCCCTGGACACCGCCGCCCTCCCGCTCGGCAAGCACACCCTGCGCGCCGAGGCCACCGGCCCCGGCGGCCGCGCCGAGGCCACCACCGAGTTCACCCTCGCCGCCACCCCCACCGGCCTGGCCGCCCTGGTGCTCACCTCCGGCGCCGACCGCAACGCCGTCGCCACCCTGACCGTGATGCTCGGCCAGGGCCAGTACCGGCCGCTCGCCCAGTGGGCCGACGACCAGGCCGGGCGCACCGTCCCCGCCGACCGCGCCCGCCTGATCGCCGCCGACGCCCGCGCCCTGGACACCGCCCCGCGCGGCTGACACCCCGTCGGGGGCGTTCCCGGCGGGCCCCTGCCGGCGCAGCGGCCCGACCCGGCACCGTCCGCGGCACGCCCGGTGACGGCCCGGCAGCGCGAGGCCGGGGGGCCGCGCCGGGGGGGGGGGGGCCCGGGCCGGGGGGGGGGTTGGTTTGAAAAAAAAAGCCGCCCCCCACACCCACAAAAAAAAGGTGTGGGGGGTG
>NZ_JBHXEM010000144.1:5306-20678 GCF_042724755.1 Kitasatospora sp. NPDC127067
GGGGGGGGGCCGCGGCGGGGGGCGGGACGAAAACACCGGGGGGGGGGGGGGGCGGCCGGGGGGGGGGGGGGGGCCGGCGGGGGGGGGGGGGGGGGGGGCGGGCGGGGGCCCCCCCGCGGCCGCCGCGCCCCCCCCCGCCCCGGGCGGGGGCGGGCCCGGCGGCGGCGGGCCGCGCGGCGGCCGCCCCCCGGGTGGGCGGGGGCGCGGCCGGGGCAGTGCGGTCGTGACGGGGCTCAGCGGGTACGGCGGGTGCGGCGGGCGCGGATCAGCAGGAGCACGCCCGCGGCGACGGCGCCGAGCGCGGTGAGGCCGACGACGGGCAGCAGCCGGGCCGCGTTGCTACCGGTCTCGGGCAGCTGGCCGCCGTGGCCGTGGTCGGGCGGGGGGACGTGGGTCGGGCTGTGGCCCGGGCTGTGGGTCGGGTGCGGCGAGTGGCTCGTGGTCGGACTCGGGCTGTGGCTCGGGCTGGGGCTCGGCGACGGCGTCGGGCTCGGGCTCGGGCTGGGGCTCGGGCTCGGGACGGTGACCGGGACCTCGGTACGGCAGCGCGCGTCCGTCGAGCCCTGCGAGCAGTTGTTGGCGTAGGTGCCGGAGGAGACGCCGTTGCGCAGGACCGCGTCGGCGGCCAGCGGGGAGCGCACGGTGACGGAGTAGTCGATGGTCACGGTGGCCCCGACGGGCAGGTCACCGCTCCAGGTCAGCGCGGTGCCCGCGAACTGGACCTGACCGCGGTCCGCGGTGGTGTCGTTGTTGTACGCGGCGGAGTTCAGCACGCCCGAAAGGTCGTCGGTGAGGGTCACCCCGGGGGCGTCGGTCCGGCTGGTGTTGGTGGCCTGGATCCGGTAGCGGACGGTGTCGCCGGGCTTGGCGGTGGTCGGGTCGGCCGTCTTGACGATGGTGTAGCCGGGCACGGCGGCGACGGTGTTGCGCACGGTGTTGCTGGTGCGCTCCTGGGCCCGCTGGGTCTGGCTGCCCCGGAAGTGGAGCGTGGCCGTGTCGTCGAGGTGGGTGCCGACGGCGGTGGAGGCGTCGACGGTGACCTGGAAGGCGACGTTGGCCTCGGCGCCCGGGGGCAGGTCGGGGACCGTGCAGGTGACGGTCTGTCCACTGGCCTGGCAGGCCGGGTTGGAGGCGGGGACGAAGGTGGTGCCGGCCGGGATCGTGTCGGTCACGGTGACGCCGGTCGCGGTGTCGAGGTCGGTGCTGGTGCCGTCCTGGCGCCGGTTGGCCACCGCGAAGGTGTAGGTGATGGTCTCGCCGGGGCCGACCAGCCCGGGCGGGTTGTCGTCGGGGCTGCCGGGCGGGGTGTTGGCCTTGGTGATCCGCAGGTCGGGTTCGAGGGCGTCCAGGGCCAGCCAGGCCGCCTGCGGTTCCAGGGCGTCGCCGGCGCCGCTGATGCGCACCAGCGCCTGCTCGCTGCCGGCCGGGATCTTGCCGGTCACGTCGATGATCCGGGCGTCGTAGCCGTAGTTGTTGACCGGGTCGGGGTCGCGGGTGGTGATGTTGGCGCCGGTGCCGTCCGTCGCGACGTGGTCGATCCGGCTGGTGAACGCGTTGTCCGTGCCGATCCCGGTGGGGCCGGGCATCGGCAGCAGGGCCAGGTCGGTGGGCGTGGAGCCGACGGCCAGGGAGTCCCCGGCGATCGGCGCGTCACCGTCGCCCACGGTGATCCCCATGACGGCCCGCGGGGCCGTGGTGGCGGGGGTGCGGATGCCGCCCAGGGTGAGGGTCGTCGAGTTGTTGGGGTCGCGCAGCAGCTGGTAGCCGTCCCAGACCTGGAGGTAGCGCAGCGGTTCCGCCGTGTCCTCGTACGCGACCACCAGCGACCAGCCGCCCCAGCAGCCCACGTTGTTGCCGCCGAAGTTCTGCGCGGAGGAACGGCCGCTGCACGCCTGGATGTCGGCGACGGTGTAGCTGCCCGCACCGGCCGCCCTGACCTCCGCCGTCACGTCCTTGACCGCCCCGGCGGCCAGCAGCGGCTCCGGCGGGTTCCCGCCCACCATCTGGTCGAACCAGTCGTAGGTGTCCGCGGTCACCTGCTGGTACCCGCTCGCGCCCGGGACCTTCCAGGAGACCCGGTTGCCCAGGTCGATGTCCCCGGAGGTGCCGTTGGTGCTCGTCCCGGTCGGGTTGAACTGCCAGTACAGGCGCGCCGACAGGACGTTCGCCCCGGCCGGCAGCAGCAACTGCGCCGAGGAGGCGTTGGGGCCCGGCGCGTTCGGGTCGACCTTGACGAACTTGGTCCGGCCGTTGTTCGACCCCTCGGTGTCCGAGCAGACCGTGCCGTCGCTGTCGTCGCAGGTCAGCACCGAGTTGGAGGCCATCGTGAGGTTGCCGTGCGCCAGCAGGTCGACCACCGGGTCCGGGCCGATCGGGCGCTGCGTCCCGGCCCCGCGCGGCTTCGGCCGCGCCGCCCTGCCCTCCGCCTTCGCCGCGGGCTGCGCCGCCGCGTTCGCCGCCGGCCGGGCCCGCACGGCCTCCGGCGGCCCCGCCGAGGCCGCCGGGGCCGGAACGCTCAGGGCGGCGGCGCCCGCACCGAGCACCACCGCCAGCAACGCGGACAGGACGTGCGGCGGGCGCGGACGCACTCGTCGGACAGGTGACACGGGAACCTCGCTGTCGGGAGGTGACACGAACAGCAGAACCACGTACCTGCGCGGACCGGCGTCGACGCCTGCCGGACGGTTCTTTCACCCGCGTGGGGCAACACCGGTTGACGGTCCGTCCGAGGCGCGCGAACGGCCGGTACCCAGGATTCGGTACGGGGGATTGGGTAGCGCTACGCATTGTTCCCGCCCCCGCCCAGCCGGTTTCCTGGAGCCCGCCCCACACCGACGACCCTCACCCCCGGAGGTCGCCCCATGACCCGCCGCGAACGTCTCCGGCTCTACGCCGACACCCACTTCACCGCCCCCGACCCCGGGCTGGTCCTGCCCGCCCGCCGCAGCAGCGGCCTGCGCCGGCCCGGCCTGGCCCGGCTGGCCCGGCTCTCCCGGCTCGTCGAACGCGCCGGGCACCACCGGCACGGCTGACCCCGGCGCCGGGCACCACCGGCACGGCCGACCCCGGACCGGGTCCCGCCCCTTGAGGGAGCGGGCGGGACCCCCCTTTTCCCCTCCCTCAGCCGGTGCCCTCCGGGGCCCCGTCCGCGGCGGCCAGCGCCTCGCCCAGCCCCGCCCGGCCCACCCCGAGCTTGCGCAGCGCACTCGCCACGTGGTGCTCGACCGTACGGGTCGACAGGAACAGCGCCCGGGCGATGTCCTGGTTCGCCGCGCCCTGGGCGGCCAGCGCCGCGACCTGGCGCTCGCGCGGGGACAGCCGCTCGCCGTAGCCGCGCCGTCCCGGCGAGGCCGCCCGGCCCAGGCCCAGCTCCCGCCGCAGCCGCTGGCAGCGGGCCGCGTCCGAGGCCGCGCCCAGCGCCAGATAGGCCCGCTCGGCGGCGGCGATCCGCTCCTCGGCCGCCGCCCGGTCGCCCCCCGCCGCCACGGTCGCCGCCCGCTCCTCGGCCCGCGCCTGCTCGTACGGGCGCCCGATCCGCTGCCACAGCCCGGCCGAGCGCACGAACTCCGCGCCCGCGCCCGCCGGATCCGTACCGGCCAGCAGCAGACCGCCGGCGAAGGCCAGCGCCGCCCGGGCCGCCGGCGCGTCCCGCCCCTCCAGATGCGCCCGCGCCTGCTCGACCAGCTCCGCCGCACCCGCCGCGTCGCCCGCCGCCAGCAGCACCTCGACCGCCACCGGCAGCAACTCGGCGGCCCGCGGCCAGGCCCCGGCCCGGCGCAGCGCGTCCAGCGCCGGCACCAGCGTGGCCGCCGCCCGCGCGACGTCCCCCTCCGCCAGCTGCAGCCCCGCCAGCCCCGCCGCCGCCCGCAGCGCCCCGGTCACCTGCGACTCCCGCTCCCCGTACGGGCCCGCCTCCGTGAAGTGGTCGCGCGCCTCCGCGAGCCGGCCGCGCGCGGCCGCCAGCCGGCCCCGCAGCAGGGCCTGCTCGACTCCGGCCATCGCGAGGTCCGGGAACTCCGCGCCCAGCGCGGCCAGCCGCTCCTCCAGCCCGTCCCACCGCCCGGCCAGACCGTCCAGCCGCACCAGCGCGATCCGGCTGTAGCACTCCAGATAGGGGATCGCCGCCCGACGGGCCAGGCGCCGGCTCTCCTCCAGCAGTCGTGCCGCCCGCCGGTCGTGGCCCAGCTCCACGGCGATCTCACCCGCGTTGTACAGCGCACGGGTGGTCTGCCGGACGATCTCCGGCCGCCGCGAGCTGCGCGGCAGCGCGTCCAGCTGCTCCCACACCGCGGGGTCGCCCTCGCGCGCCAGGAACGTCAGCCGGGTGGCCCGCACCGCGGCGGCCACCTCCTCGTCCGGGTTCGCGGCCAGCGTCCGCTCGGCCCGCTCCAGCCACTGCCGGGCGTGCTCGCCGGCGCCGTCGCGCTCGTTCATGGCCAGCGCCACCATTGCCCGGGCCGCCCGGCCCGGACGCTGCTCCAACTCGTCGAGGGACTCCTCCATCCGGTCGAAACCGGCCCGGTCCCCGCCGTGCACCGCCATCAGGAAGCCCAACGACAGGCGGATCTCGCCGCGGTCGGGCACCGGCAGCCGCGGATCGGCGATGATCGCGGTCAGCGCCGCGGCACTGGCCACCGAATCCACGCCGTCGGCGGCGATCCGCGCCAACGCCAGCGCGGCCCGCCCGCGCCGCCGCGGATCGAGGTCGGGCTCGTCCAGCAGCCGGCGCAGCAGCGCGCCGGCACTGCCGCTGTCCCCGAGCGCCACCGCCTGGTCGGCGGCCGCCTCGGCCACCTCCTGCCAGGCCGCCCGGTCGCCGAGCGCCAGCGTGTGGTGGGCGATCTGCACCAGCGGCCTCGGCTCGCGCGCGCCCAGCGCCGCCACCGCCCGCCGGTGCAGCGCGCCGCGCCGCGGCCCCGGCAGCCGCCGGTAGGCCACCTGCTGCGCCAGGACGTGCCGGAACCCGTAGCGGGCCAGCGGCTTCTCGTTGAGCACCGCCGCCCGCAGCGCCTCGGTGAGGCCGTCCGCCGCGGCCTGCGGGTCGAGGCCGGCCACGGCGGCCAGCAGGTCCTCCCCGGCCGGCACGCCCAGCACCGCGGCGGCCGAGGCGATCGCGGCGGCCTCCGGGGACAGCGCCGCGAGCCGCTCGGTCACCGCGTCGCGCAGGCCGCGCGGCACCTCGGACTGCTCCAGGTCGGCGGCCAGGTCCGCGGCGTTGGTCAGCGCGCCGGAACCGCGCTGCTCGCACAGCGTGATCAGGTCCTCCTCGGCGACCAGCGGCAGGCCCTCGCTGCGGTCGAACAGCACCCGGGTGAGCGCCGCCGTCGCACGCGGGCCCAGCGCCGCCCGGGCCAGCTCGTCGACCTCGGCCTCGGCGAGCGGGGCCAGCCGGATCAGCGCGCCGCCCACCCCGGCCGGGCGCCGGTAGGCCGCGCCCAGCGCGGGGATGTCCGGCGCCAGGTCCTCGGCCCGGTAGGTGAGCACCAGGGCCAGCCCCGCCGGCACGTCCCGGGCCAGCAGCAGGAGCAGCTCGCGGGTGGCGTCGTCCACCCAGTGCAGGTCCTCGACGACCAGCACCGTCTCGCCGAGCGCGCCGAGCAGGGCGCGCACCGCCTGGACCAGCAGCCGCAGCCCCGGCGTCCCCTCACCGGCGGCCGCGGGCAGCGGCGGCAGCCGGTCGGCGAGGTCGGGCAGCAGCGGACGCAGCGCCCCGGCGCTGGCCGGGATGCGGTCGGCGGGCGGCAGGAACGGGCCGACGCCGCGCAGCGCGTCCACCACCGGGCCGAAGGCCAGCGGCTCGCGCAGCGGATGGCAGAAGCCGGTCAGCACCAGGCGGCCCGCCGCCGCGGCACCGGCCGCGGCCTCGGCCACCAGGCGGGACTTGCCCAGGCCGGCCTCGCCCTCGACCAGGACCACGGCGGGCGGGCGGAGCATCGCGTCGGTCAGGCGGTCCAGTTCGGGCCGGCGCCCCACGAACACGAAACCGGCGCCGGGCGATCCCGGCTCGACGGGCCGACTCACGGCCGTCCGGTCGGTTCGGGTGCGCGGCGCTCGCCGAGGAGGGGTGCGAAGGCCATGGGCACATCATGCCGTGACGGCTTCCGGCGGTACCCGCCGGGGCGCCCTCCCCGCGGTGCGTTCCGGTGCTGCGTTCCCGTGGTGTGTTCCTGTGGTGCGGGAGGTGTGTCCGTGCGCGTACGGGCGGTGCGGGCAGTGTGTTCAGGCGGTCCGGGCGCGGACCGGCGGGTGGTGCGGCGGGACGTCCGGGCCGGGCAGTTCGAGTACCGCGCAGCCCAGCGCCTCCAGCCGGCGCACGGTCGCCCGGGCACTGCGGTCGTCGAGCGAGAAGACGAACGGCCCCGGCACCAGCACCACGTTCACCCAGCCCTGTTCGGCCCGCTCCAGCAACCGCTCCAGGGCGGGGTGCGGGTCGCCGGAGCGCACCCCGTCGTCCAGGAAGGCGGAGGGCACCGGCAGGCCGCGGTAGCGGGCCAGACGCTCCAGCGCCGCCCGCTGGTACTCCAGCCCCGCCGCGTCGGCGGGGTAACAACGGAGGTACAGCGCGGGCCGGGCCGGGAGGCCGGGGTGCGGGGGGCGGTCGGTCATGTCGTTCACCTGCCCGGTGGGTGAGGAGTGCGACGGGAGTGGGGCGCCCGTCCACTCCAGCAGGCCCCGGTGAACAGTGCGGGATCAATAGCGGTCGCCACCCAATCGTGCGACCGCCGAACAGGTCACCGCCCCGCCCCGCAGGCCCCGCGGGCCCCGGGCGGCGCTCGCGTTCCCAGCCGTCCCGGGGGCCCCGCGCGGCGCGCCGAGGCGCTCCGGGTCGTCGACGCGGCGTCAACGGGCTGAAATGAAGCGCACGTTCGCACCGAGGAGGAAATCGGCATGATCGACAGGCGCACCTTCACCAGGGCCGTCGGACTCGGCGCGGGCACCACCGCGCTGTCCCTGGCCGCCCCGCCCCTGCCCCAGGCCCGGGCCGCCGGGGCCGCACCGGCCGGAACCCCCGTACCGGCCGGGTCGGCCCCGGCCGCCGGTGCCCCCGCCCCTGCACCGGCCGCCGCCCCCGTCGGCGCCCCCGCCCCCGCCGCCCGGACCGGCTTCGCCCGCCTGGCCCAGGTCCGGGCCGGCCTGCTCGACGTCGGCTACGCCGAGGACGGCCCGGCCGACGGCCCCGCCGTGATCTGCCTGCACGGCTGGCCGTACGACATCCACAGCTACGTCGACGTCGCCCCGCTGCTCGCCGCCCGGGGCTACCGGGTCGTCGTGCCGTACCTGCGCGGCCACGGCACCACCCGCTTCCTGTCCGAGCGGACGATGCGCAACGCCCAGCAGGCCGCGGTCGCCCTGGACGTGCTCGCCCTGATGGACGCGCTGGGCATCCGGCGGGCCGTGCTGGCGGGCTTCGACTGGGGCTCGCGCACCGCCGACATCATCGCCGCGCTGTGGCCCGAGCGGGTCGAGGCGCTGGTCTCGGTCAGCGGCTACCTCGTCACCGACGTCGAGATGCAGAAGGAGCCGCTGGCGCCCGCCGCCGAGCACACCTGGTGGTACCAGTTCTACTTCGCCACCGAACGCGGACGGCGTGCCATGGAGGACCGGGACAAGCGCCGCGAGCTGTGCCGCCTGGTCTGGCAGCAGGTCTCGCCGACCTGGGCCTTCGACGACGCCGTCTTCGACCGCACCGCCGCCGCCTTCGACAACCCCGACTACGCGGCGATCGTCATCCACAACTACCGCTGGCGGCTGGGCCTGGCGGAGGGCGAGCACCGCTACGACCAGCTGGAGCGCCGCCTCGCCGCCCGTCCCCGGATCGCCGTGCCGACCGTGACCCTGGACGCGGGCCGCGACCCGTTCACCGCCCCCGGCGACGGCGCCGGCTACCGCGACTTCTTCACCGGCCCCTACCTCCACCGGAGCCTGCCCGAGGCCGGCCACAACGTCCCCCAGGAGGCACCCGAGGCCTTCGTGCAGGCCGTCCTCGACGCCGACCGGCTCTGAGCGCGGACGGGTCGGCGGCCGCGCCGCGCGGGGGCGACGGGCCGGGAGGGTCTCGCGGCTTCGTGGGGGAGAAGCCGCGAGACGTCGGTCACCGGGCGCCGGCGGTCGGCCGCGCGGCCGTCACCCGGAAGTCGTCCACCGCTGCTCGGAGCCGCCGGTGCAGGGCCACTGGACGACCGGCGCGCCCGGCGTCGTGCTCGAAGCGCCGACCGCGGCGCACAGGCCGCTCGCCCGGTTCTTGATCTGCGCGAAGCCCGTGTCCGGGTTCGAGCCGAAGTACCAGGTCTGCTCCCACCCCTTGTCGCAGCCGTACTGGATCAACTGGACGCCGGCGTTCGGCGAACTCGCCGGATCCGCCAGGCACTTGCCGCTGTTCTTGTTCACGATCTCGTAGCCGCCGCCGGAGTTCGGCATCGGGTAGAGGCCCCAGTACTGCTCGGCGCCGCCGTAACAGGACCACTGGATGATCCCGGCCCCGCCCGCGGTGCTCCCGGCCCCGACCGACAGGCAGTGCTGGCTGTTGTAGTTCCAGAGCTCCACGATCTCCCCGTCCCGGACCGACGGGGACGCGGTACCGCTGCCCTGCCGCGCCGCGGTCGGCGCCGACGCCGGTGTCGCGTGCTGGGCGGCGGGCTCGGCGGTCCGGGCGGCCGCCGAGCCCGCGGTGCCGATGGCGAGGGCTGCCGCCGCGGTCGCGACTGCGGCCAGCTTCCTGTGAATGATCACGGGTCCTGGATTCCTCTCAAGGCCGGTCTGTGCGGTGAATCCAGGAAACGCCAAGCCGATCGACCGGTCGAATGATTCGATTTCTTTCGAAAGGGCCGGCGAAGGGGGGAGCGTCTGTGATCCGGATTCGCCTGGGGACCCGGGGGCTGGGAAACGTCAGGTTCGCGGTCTCGCCGGTGGGCTCCGCCAAGGACCTGCTCCGCCTCGTCGGGTTCAGCCCGGGCACGCTGACCCCGCCGTGGCGGACCAGGGCCACCGACGCGCTGTCCCGGCACCGGCTCGGGCTGCTGGCCGTGGTCGGCGGGGGCGGCCCCCTCGGGTACGCCCCCGACTTCCTCCGGCCGGAGCCGCCGGGCTTCCTGACCGACATCGACACGGCGCTGCACCAGATCGCGACGACCCCGCGGGAGCGCGTCCGCTACGAGTTGACCGAGGCCGTCAACGGCCACTCCTGGGACCCCGGCTCCAGCCACCCGCCGCCCAGGCAGCTCCTGCGGGCCCTCGACCGCGGGGAGGACCACTTCGCGCACCGCCTCGCCGACGAGATGGCGCGGTTCTGGCACGAGGCGCTGGAGCCCTCGTGGCCCGCCGTCCGGGCCCGCCTGGAGGCCGACGTCGCCGCCCGGGCCTCCGAGATCGCCCGGTGCGGGCTCGCCGAGACCCTCAACCGCCTGGCCCCCAACCTGGAATGGCGCGACGGCGAGTTGGTCGTGCACCTGCGCACGGGCGGCATCCACCAGCTGACGCTGGACGCGGACGCGGTGATCCTCACGCCGAGCGTCTTCGTCGACTGGGCCCTCTTCTGCGCGGGGGAGCCGCCCGGTGCGCCGGCCCCACGCACCCCGCTGATCGTCTATCCCGCGGGGCAGGTCGACTGCCGGCCCGCGGCCCGGGAGCATCCGCTGATCGGGGCGACGCGGCTGAAGCTCCTGGCCGAGCTGAGCCAGCCGCGCTCCACGACGGAGCTCGCCCGGCGGCTGTACCTGAGCCCGGCCACCGTCTCCTACCACCTCCAGCTCCTGCACCGGGCGGGGCTCGTGACCCGCACCCGACGGTCCCGGCAGGTCCTCTACCAGCGGCTCGGCGCAGCGGCGCCCGGTCCCGGTTGAACGCCGCGTACGGTCGCGCCCCCAACGCTCCTGACGTCAGGAGGCATACGGGCATGTCCTTTCGGCCAACGTTGGGCGAGCGGACTTTGCCTGTCAGGACAAACCTTCCGGGCAGTCCTGGCTGAGAGTCTGGGGTGCATGGCCATCTCAACAACACTGTCCGAGGTCGTGGACTCGGCGATACGCCCGGGTGACCCGGGACTGTCCGTCGGGATCTACACCGACGGGAAGCTGATCCACCAGGCGTCCGCGGGGCTGGCGAGCGTGGAGTTCGAGGCGCCGGTCGACACCCGCACACGGTTCGACATCGCCTCCATGAGCAAGCAGTTCACCGCCGCGGCGGCGTTGCTGCTGTGCCGGGACGGGCGACTGTCGCTGGACGACGACATCCGCACGCACCTGCCCGAGCTGAAGTTGGCGGTGCCGGTGACCGTCGGTCAATGTCTGCGGCACACGGGAGGTCTGCGGGACTGGCTGGCCCTGGCGACGATCGCCGGCCGCCCGCTGACGAGGATCACCCAGGACCAGACGCTGGCCTTCGTGGCAGGGCTGACCGAGGTCGACTTCGAACCGGGGACCGCGTTCTCCTACTCCAACACGGGGTACGTCCTGGTCGCCTCGCTCGTGCGGCGGCTCACCGGTCGCACCCTGGGGGAGTTCACCACGGACCGGATGTTCACACCGCTGGGCATGAACGAGACCGTGTTCCGCGAGGACAGCCGGGAGCCGTTGCCGCGATTCGCCTACGGGTACGACGTCACCCGCGGTGCCGTCCGGCGCGCCGACACCGAGGAGTCCGCGGTCGGCGACGGCGGCCTGGCCACCAGCGTCGCCGACCTGGCGCCGTGGTTCGGGTTCCTGCAGGACGGCCGGGTCCTGGGCGCCGACATCCGCGACGGGCTGTTGCGGCAGGTCGACTCCGGGGACGGGCAGGAGTGGCCGTACGCGCTGGGTCTCTACCACACGACGATCGCGGGCCACCCGGCGTTCGGCCATGCCGGCGGTGTCCCCGGGTACCGGTCCCAGCTGCTGTTCATGCCGGACGCCGACCTCGGCGTGGCGCTGCTGAGCAACAACTCCTCGATCGACTCCGCGGAGCTGGCCACTCGGGTGCTCCGGCTGGCCGCCGGGCTGCCCGAGGACGATCCCGTCGCGCTGACGGCGGACCCGGTGGCCGCCGAGCCCGCTGCCCGGCTGACGGGGGACTGGCTGGATCCGCGATCCGGCCTCACCCTCCGGATCGACGCCGTGGGCAACGGCCGGATCCGCATCCACGACGCGCCGTCCGCCGGCGAGTTCGCCCCGGCCGTCGACGGCAGCTGGCAGGGCCTGGAGGACAGCGCCGGCTTCTGGCTGCGGGTGTCGTCCGGCACGATCAGGATCGGATCGGTGTACCGCCCCGGCCGCGCCACGGAGTACCGGCGCTGTCCCCCCGCGGCTGCCGGTGCCACACTGCCACCGGCCGTCTACCGCAGTCCGGAACTCGGTGTCCTGGCGACGGTCACCCGGGACGGCACGCTCGAACTCGGCCTGGAGTTCGTCGGGACGATCGAACCGGCACCGGACGGCGCGTTCCGCGCGGGCGGCCTGATCAGCCTGCGCCCCAGCGGCGACGACCTCCTGATCAGCACGCACGGTGTCCACCGGATGCGCTTCCTCCGACAGCCCGACGACACCGCCCCCCTGGGACTTCCCCCCGGCCTCGACCTCGTACCACTTCGCCCCCTGGCGGGCCACACCACCCCGCGGCCGGCGGTGGCCGGTCCGGAGAGGCAGCTGCCGCCGACCGGAACGACGCATGTGTTCCCGGCCGGTGAACAGGCGACCGCCGACGGTGAGTCCACCGGAGAGCGCCGCGGCCCGATGCCGCGATCGGAGCGGCGATGACAGCCCCCGCCGGGATCACCCTCGGGGTCGTGCTCGACAGCCTGGGAACCGACCTCCTACGGCCGCTCGCACTGCCGCGAGGCCGGGCGGTCGCCGTCGGGGCGCCCACGATCCATGACACCGACGCCCCCGGGACAGGGCTGACCGACGCGATCGTCCTGGTACCCGGCCGACTGACCGCCGACGTCCTGGAGTGGGCAGCCGAGCACCACGCCAAGGCGGTGGTCGTGCGAGCCGGCACCACGGACACGGCAGCGCTGACACAGGCGGCCGAACGGACCGGAGTGGCGCTCCTGGAGCGCAGCGCCGAGATCTCCTGGGGGCAGCTCTACACCCTGATCGACGCGCTGCGTGCGATCACGAGCCCGGTGTTCGAGCCGAACAGGCACCGGTCCACCGACCTGTTCGCCCTCGCCAACGACATCGCCGTGCGCGCCGGCGGCGCGGTGGCGATCGAGGACCTGTCCATGCGCGTGCTGGCCTACTCCACGGTCCCGGGCCAACTGGTCGACGACCCGCGTCGTGACGGCATCCTCGGCCGCCGGGTACCGGACCACCCGACCCACGCCGAGGAGTACGCCGCCGTCCTGCGCTCCGACACCGCGGTCTGGAGCTACGAGCCGAAGGAGTACCGGCCACGCCTCGCCATCGCCATCCGGGACGGTGGCGAGGCGCTGGGCACCATCTGGGTGCTCCAAGGCGATGAGCCCCTGACGGAGGAGGCGGCGGACGTCCTCGCCGAGGGCGCGCGGCTGGCCGCGCCCCACCTGGCCCGGGTCAGCCTCGCGGCGGACGCCGAGCGCCGGCAACGAGCCGAGCGCCTGGGCTGGCTGCTCCGCGGCCTGGGAGCGACCCGGGAGCTCGCCGACTCGTTCGGGATACGCTTCGACGCCCCGGTGACCGTGCTGGTGATCGGCCGCATCGGCGACCCGGCCGGTCACGCGCGAGGCGTCTCGCCGGACTCCGCCGCCGAATACGTCGGCGACCTGCTGCGGATGGGACTCTCCGCCTACCGGCTGGGAGCCGCCGCCGGAGCACTGGACGGTCAGGCCGTGGCGGTGGTCGACACGGCGTCCGACGCGCCCGTGATCCAGCTGATCATCGCGACGGTGCTGGCCCGGGCGAGCGACACCCTGGGCGGCGGCTGGCGGGCGGGGATCAGCCGCACCCTCCCCGGCCCCGCCGACGCCTCGACAGGGCTGAGCCAGGCCAGGCAGGCGCTCGACGTGGTGTGCGGACCGTTCGGCAGGACGGAGATCGGACGGCACGAGGAGCTGGCCGCCCCGATATTCCTGCGGGACGTCCACGAGGCGCTCCGGTACCGTCCGGCCCTGCACGGGGAGCCCCTGTCGACGGTGCTCGACCACGACGCCCGGCACGGAACGGAGTACGAGAAGACACTGCGCTGCTGGATCGCCGGGCACTACGACGTGCCACGGGTCGCCGAGGCCATGACGCTGCACCCCAACACGTTGCGGCACCGGTTGCGCCGGCTGGCCGAGCTGATCGACATCGACGATCCGGACCTGCGGCTGGCACTGGCGCTGCAACTGCGGCTGCGGCTGCCGGACATCGGCACAAAGGAGGCCAGGTGAACTCGGGCCCGGACGCCAATGGCCCGGGGCGGCCCGCCGAGCAGACTCGTCGCACGGTCGAATTTCCTTCCGCCGGCGCGGAACGGGCGGACGTCCGAATCCGGTCGCTCCGGACCGTACCCGAACTCCAGCAGGCCGACGCGGTGCTGCGCACCGTGTGGAACACCCCGGACATCGCCGAGCCACCGCTGGCCCTGGACGTGATGTGCGCGCTCGCCCACACCGGCGGCTACGTCGCGGCGGCGTACCTCGGGACGGCGATGGTCGGCGTGACCGCCGGATTCCGCACCATCGGGGACAGCCTGCACTCGCACGTGGCCGGCGTGCTGCCGGGAATGCACGGGCGCGGGATCGGCGCGGCGATGAAGTCGCACCAGCGGGAGTGGGCCGCCCGGGCGGGCCTGTCGTCGATCTCGTGGACGTACGACCCGCTGATCCGCCGCAACGCCCACTTCAACCTGCGGCGGCTCGGGGCGGTCGCGGAGGCGTACCTGCCCGACTTCTACGGGCCGTTGGCCGACGGCATCAACGACGGCGACGACTCCGACCGGCTGTTCGTCAGTTGGCCGGTGCACGGGACGCCGCACGCACCGGCACCGCTGCCGGACCTGGCCGCGGCGGAACCCGTGCTCGAAGCGGACGGCAACGGCGAGCCCGTACCGCGCGCCGCGACCGGCGGCGTACTGCGCTGTGTCACCCCCGTGGACGCGGAGTCCCTGCGGCGAACGGATCCGGCCGCCGCCCGGCGCTGGCGGTCCGCGATGCGCCAGGCGCTCGGCGGCGCCCTGGAGAACGGCTACCGGATCGACGGGTTCGACCGGTCCGGCTGGTACGTCCTGCGACGGAAGGAAACATCGGAATGAAGCTGCAACAGGTGGAGTTGCGCGAGGTGGCCCTGCCCCTGGTCGCGCCGTTCCGGACCGCACTGGGAACCCAGGAACACCGGAACTCGCTGCTGGTCAAGGTCACCACGGCCGACGGAGCCGTCGGCTGGGGCGAGTGCGTGGCCGACGACGATCCGACGTACAGCGCCGAGTACCTGGCCGGGGCCCGGGAAGTGGTACGTGAGTTCCTGCTGCCCCGGTTGTCCCGGGCCCCCGGGCTGACCGCGGCACTGGTACCCGAGCTGCTCCGGCCGGTCAGAGGCAATCCGATGGCCAGGACGGCCGTCGAGATGGCGGTACTGGACGCCGAACTGCGGACCGCCGGCATCAGCCTCGCCCAGTACTTCGGGGCGACGCGCACCGAGCTCGCGGTCGGCGTGTCCGTCGGCATCACGGACACCGTCGACGAGCTGATCAGCGCCGTCGACGGCTACCTCCGCGCGGGCTACGCCCGGATCAAGCTGAAGATCGAACCGGGCTGGGACATCGAGCCGCTGCGAGCGGTCCGGGAGACCTTCGGCCCGGACATCGCCCTGCAGGTGGACGCCAACACCGCCTACGGTCCGGCGGACCAGCCCCACCTGCGCCGGCTCGACGCCTACGGGCTGACGCTGATCGAGCAGCCGTTCGCCCCCGACGACCTGCTCTCGCACACCCGGCTGGCGGCCCGCATGGACACCCCGATCTGCCTGGACGAGTCGATCACCTCCGCCCGGGACGCGGCCACCGCCATCCGGCAGGAGGCGTGCTCGATCGTGAACATCAAGCCCGGCCGGGTCGGCGGGTACCTGGAAGCCCGCCGGATCCACGACCTGTGCCTGGCGAACGGCGTACCGGTGTGGTGCGGCGGCATGCTGGAGACCGGGCTGGGGCGGGCGGCCAACCTGGCGCTGGCCGCGCTCCCGGGCTTCACCCTGCCCGGCGACATCTCGGCCTCGGCCCGCTACTACACCCGCGACATCACCGACCCCTTCGTCCTCCACGACGGCCGTCTGACCGTCCCCACCGGCCCGGGGATCGGCATCGTCCCCGACCCCGACGCCCTGCAAGCCGCCACCACCTCCACGGAACTCCTCACCGTCTGACCAGTCGTAGGGCCTCGGGGGCCCCCCGGGGGGGGGCCGCGGCGGGGGGCGGGACGAAAACACCCGGGGGGGGGGGCCCCCG
>NZ_JBHXEM010000145.1:0-20675 GCF_042724755.1 Kitasatospora sp. NPDC127067
CGCCCCTCACCGGCCCACGACGCGGGGGGGGGATCTCTACGGGCGGCCCGCCCCGGCTTCGTCTGTTGCGTACCCATCGGCTCCGGCCATCGGCCGGGCGGCTCAGAAGCCCCCGGTCTGCTCGTCCCGACGGCGCTGCCAGCGCTGCTCCACCCGGTCCATCATCCCGGCCTTGCGGCGCGGGGCGGGGGCCGGGCGGGCCCCGGTGCCCTGGCCCGCGGGCCCCCGGCGCCAGCCGGTCACGGCGAACACCGCACATCCGAGCATCACCAGGAAGCCCACGACGCTGACCCAGATCTGGTCCGGCACGACCATGCCGCCCATCAGCAGGCCGATGCCCACCACGAAGCCGGCGACGGCCAGGTAGACCCGCCGACGGGTGTAGGTGCGCAGCCCGGTTCCCTCAAGCGCAGACGCGAATTTGGGATCTTCGGCATACAGCGCTCGCTCCATCTGGTCGAGCAGTCGCTGCTCGTGCTCCGAGAGCGGCACGGAGTCCTCCTACTCGTCGGTCGCGCGTGCGACCGGTCCGCCCACCCCGGTCGGGGAGGCAAGTCCAATCAGCCTTGGGGCACACGGTCGGACGCCCGTGCGGGGGACCCGGCCCGTGTCGTCCATATGCCCCACGCGTCCGGCTGTCATGCTTTCCGGCTTTACCCAGATCATACGGTCCGTGGGCCCGTTACGGAGTGGTCTGCGCCGCGTGGGACGGGCCACTTCGAGCGGGGACGGCCGCATCGGAGTCAACGCGCCACGCCCCGGACAAGTGCCCGATCGGATGGAATCGTCCCGGACCTGGGCAGGTTTGCCATCGGGCGGCGCGGAGCGACCGGGGGCCGACCGGCGCACGGACGGGCTACGGGCGGGGAACCGCCAGGCCTCCGGGGCGCGAACCGCCGCCGTACGGTGTGCGAAAAAACCGTACGACGGTGGCAGGGTTCGTGAAGGGGCGCACGCGCCCCGAGAGGAGCGCGTGCCGGACGGAACGCCTCAGGCCAGGGTGGCCAGCAGGTGCAGCTGGGTCGCCACGGCGTGGAACGCGGGCTGCTCGGCGGCGGCCTCCTCCAGCTTCAGCAGCGCGTCCAGGGCACCCGGCTCGGCGTCCACCAGCACCCCGGGGACGAGGTCGGCGAAGACCCGTACGCCGTGCACCGACTCCACCCGCAGGCCGGCGGCCTCGGCCAGCCGGCCCAGCTCCTCGCCGGTGAAGCGGCGCGGCATCGGGTCCTGCGCGCCCCAGCGGCCGTCCGTGGCGGAGAGCACGGTGCGGGCCTCGTTGAAGTGGCCGGCCAGCGCGCGGGCCAGCACGGCACCGTTGCGGTTGGCCGCCAGCAGGCTGACCACACCGCCCGCGCGCAGGGTGCCGGCCAGGCTGCCGAGCGCCTCGCCCGGGTCGTCCACGACCTCCAGCACGCCGTGGCAGAGCACCGCGTCCACACTGCCGGGCGCGACCAGCTCGGGCAGGGTCTGGGTGTCGCCCTGGACGGCCCGCACCAGGTCCGTCACCCCGGCCTCGGCGGCCCGGCGCTCCAGGGCGAACAGGGCGTCCGGGCTCGGGTCGACCACGGTGACGCGGTGGCCGAGCTTGGCGACCGGCACGGCGAAGTTCCCGGTGCCGCCGCCGGTGTCGACCACGTCGAGCACCGGCTGGTCCAGCTCGGCCGCCCGCTTCTCCAGGGCTGCCCGGACCACCTCCCACACCACGGCGGTACGCAGGGCACTGCGGGGACGCGTCGGGTACAAGGTGGGGCTCCTTGGCACGTGCAGTTCGATCAGGATGCCTCCACCTTAAACCGGCCCGGTGAGGACGCCGTTCGCGCCCGGCGGCTCGCAGGCCTCCAGTGGCAGCCGGGGCGGGGGCGGCGCGGCGTGCAGGCCGAGCAGCCGCTCGACCAGGCGCAGGAAGAGGGCGGAGTTGCGGATCAGGTCGTCGGCGTCGCGGGCCGAGGCGGCGCCCCTGATCCCGGCCTCGGCGGCGGCCCGGCGGCGGGCGCCGGCGCCGTAGTAGAGCGCCCATTCGGCGAGTTCCGGGGCCACCTCGGGCAGCACCTCCCAGGCGCTGCGGATGGCCTTGCGGCGGCGCGGACTCTTCTCCGGGCGGCCGCGCACCGCCAGGACGGCCGCCACCGTGCGCAGCGCGGCCAGGTGGGCGGTGGCGTAGCGCTCCAGCGGGTCCTCCAGGGCGCCGGCCAGGACGAGGGTGCGGTGGGCGTCGGCGAGCAGGTCGAGGGCGGCCGGCGGCGCGGCGGTCCGGCGCAGCACGGGGTGGACGTCCGCTCCGGCGGGGCGTCGGGCGGACGGACCCGGGAGCTGTGGCAGGGCGGCGGAGTGGAGGCGGGCGGTGACGGGCTCAGGACGACTGATGGTCATGGTCTCCCCCGTTCCGAGGCAGCGCGCGGACCGGGTGGTCCGTGCCCTTCCATCGTGAACGGCACCACTGACAATCCGGACCGGAAGGCCGCTCCTGCGGCGCGAAGGAGCCGTTGGGAGTCCGGAAACGGGGTAGCGGCGGCAGGCGCGGTCCTCCCCCGGTTCCGCGCCGCCGCCGTGTCGTCGCTCCGCCGGTCCACCCCTGGTCGGCGGCGGCGAACTCCCTCTCGCGGCCGGTCTCCCCCCGGCCCGCTCCGCCGCCCCGTGTCGGCGGTGCGGGGACCACGACCAGCCCCGTGGCGGTCCGTCCGCCGCCTCCCCCGGCCTTCGCGGCCGGGAGACGGACGGATCCGCCGCCCGGGCGGGCCGGGCGCCCGACGCGCCGCCCTCCCGGGTGCCACCACTCTCCCGTCCGCGCAGGTCGTCGGCCATCCGCTGACGTACTCAACCGCGAATCTGAGTATCCGTACTCAGTCCGTCCCGGCCCGCCGTCCGCCGGAACCGCGACGTGCGTCCACGGCGTCCCGGGTGCCGGTACGGTACGGCGGGGCCGGGCGGAACCGGCCCCTCCGGACGAGGAGCGGACGCGATGACGAGGAGGGGGACGCGATGACGGTCCTGCCGCTGATCTTCACCAGCGGGCTGGCCAGCGGCATCAACGCCTACGCGGTGGTGCTGCTGCTCGGCCTGCTGGGCAGGTTCGGTGACGCGGACTCGGTGCCGCAGGCGCTGGAGCGCACGGACGTGCTGGTGGTGGCGGGCGTGCTGTTCGCGCTGGAGGCGGTGGCCGACAAGATCCCGTACGTGGACAGCGTCTGGGACGTCGTGCACACGGTGATCCGGCCGATCGCCGGTGCCACCGTCGGCGTGCTGATCGCGAGCAACGACCCCGGTTCGCTCAGCGAGGTCGCGGCCGGCGCGATGGGCGGCACCTCGGCGCTGGTCAGCCACCTGGTGAAGTCCTCGCTGCGGATGGCCGTCAACACCTCCCCGGAACCGGTCAGCAACATCGTGGTCAGCATGGCCGAGGACCTCTCGGTGGCCGGCCTGGTCACGCTGGCGATCTTCCACCCCTGGCTGGCCGCCTCGGTCGCCGCCGCGGTCCTGGTCGCCGGCCTGCTGCTGGTCCGGCTGGCGATCACGAAGATCCGCGCCTTCCGGGCCCGCCGCCGCGAGCGCAGGGCCGCCCGGGCGGCGGGCACTGCGGGCACGGCGTAAACCTCGTCCTAGGATCGGGGCCATGGCAAAGATCGTCGTCATCGGCGCAGGAATGAGCGGGCTCGCGGCGGCCTCCCGGCTGGCGACCCTCGGCCACCGGGTGACGGTCTGCGAGGCGGGCGGCACGTACGGGGGCATGGTCGGGCGGTACGAGCGCGACGGCTTCGCCTTCGACACCGGCCCCGGCCTGCTCTCCCTCCCGGCCGTCTACCGCGACCTCGCGCTGAAGACCGGCAAGGAGCCGCTGGAGCAGCTGGTCGAGCTGGCCCCGGTCGACCCGGAGAGCCGGCACCTGTTCCCCGACGGCACCGCCGTCACCCTGCCCAACGCCTCCCGCGGCGGTGTCAGCCAGGCCCTGGACGCCGCCTTCGGCGCCGGCTCCGGCGCCCGCTGGAGCGAGGTGATGAACCACGGCCGGACGGTCTGGGAGGCCACCCGCCGCCCGCTGCTGGAGGAGGCGCTCCCGGCCGACCTCGGTGTCCTGTCCCCGGCCGGCCGGGCCCGGGTGGACACCGACCCGTACCCCGTGCCGCCGCGCACCGGCCTGGCCCGGCTGCGCCGCCCGCGGCCGTGGAGCCTCTCCGACGTGGCGCGGCGGCAGCTCGGCGGCCACCCCGGCCTGACCGCCCTGCTGGGCGAGCCCGCGCTGCGGTACGGCCTCCTGCCCGGGCAGGCCCCGGCGGGGGCCGCCGTGCTGCCGTACATGGAGCAGTCCTTCGGCGTCTGGTACGTCCGGGGCGGCCTGCGCGCGCTCGCGGACGCCGTGTACCGGCGCTGCGAGCTGCGCGGGGTCGAGTTCCGCTTCGACACCCCGGTCACCCGGGTGGTCGTGGAGAACGGCCGGGCGTGCGGGGTCGGGACGGCGGACGGCCGGATCGACGCGGACCTGGTGATCTCCGCGATGGACACCCGCACGCTGTTCCGCCACGGCATCGCCGAGTGGCCGGGGGTGCCGGCCGAGGACTGGGAGCCGTTCGAGGTGCCCGGCCGGTTCAGCGTGCTGCTCGCCCTGCGCGGGCCCCGGCCCGAGGGCACCGCGCACCGGACGGTGGTCCACGCGGTGGACCCGGCCGCGGAGGAGAACGCCCTCACCCTGTCCGCGCCGCTGTGCGAGCGTCCCACCGTGCAGGTGCTCCGCCCGGACGACCCGGCGCTGCGCCCCGACGACGCCCACGAGAGCGTGGTGCTGACCGCGACCGTCCCGGCCCAGGAGGAGGACGTCGACTGGACCGCCCCCGGTGTCGCCGACCGCTACGCCGACCAGTTGCTCGCCCACGTCGACGCGGCCGGCCTGGGACTGCGCGAGCGGGTGCTGTGGCGGGTCGTGCGCACCCCGGAGGACACCCGCCGGGAGACCGGCGCGCTGTTCGGCTCGGTCGCCCGCCCGGTGCTCGCGGGTTCGTACGCGGGGCTGCACGCCGCCAACGATTCGCCCGTCCCGGGCCTCTACCTGGTCGGCGGCAACGCCCACCCCGGCGGCGGCCTCGCCCGCGTCGGCATGTCGGCCTGCATCACCGCCGGGCTGATCGGCCCGGCGTAGGGCCCGGCGGCCCGGCCCGGTCGGCCTCGACTGCCGGGCCCTGCCGGGTCAGCCCTGGTGCCAGGTGTTCTGCTGCTGGTAGCCGTAGTTCTGGTCGTACGCCGGCTGCTGCGGGATGCCCTGGACCTGTGGGTCGGGCTGCGGCTGCCACTGCTGCTGGGGCTGGGCGTTCGGGTCCCAGGTCTGCTGGTGCTGCGGCTGCTGGTAGCCCGCGTACGGGTCCTGCTGCTGGTCCTGCTGCTGCGGGTAGCCGCCGTACGGGTCCTGCTGCTGGGGGTAGCCGCCGTAGGACTGCTGCTGGTCGTAGGCGTAGGCGGGCTGCTGCTGGGTCTGCCACTGCTGCTGGTCGTAGCCGGACTGGTAGGCGGCGGCGTACGGGTCCTGGTGCTGCTGCTGGACCTGCTGCTGCTGCTCGTAGTACCCGGGGGCGTAGACGCCGTCCTGGGCGAGTTCCTGCATCTCGAAGGCGGCGGTCCGCTCGACCTCGGGCACCTCGTCGGGCACCTCGACGGGGACCGGCGCGGAGGTCCGGGTCTCCTCGACGGCGCTGACCTCGCCGACCCGCTTCCTGGCGACGGCGACGGCCGCCACCGCGGCGGCGCCGCCGGTCAGGGCGCCCAGGAGCGGCACCTTGGCGAGCGGGCCGGGCAGGCTGCCGTCGGCCTTCCGCAGGGACCAGCCGGCCTGGTGGCCGCGCTTGACCGCGAGGGTGACGAAGGTCTGGCCGACCGCGAACAGCGCGGCGCCGGCCCCGATCACCACGACCGAGCCGAGGACCATCCCGGCGGCCACGCCCAGGAAGCCGGCCAGTGCCAGGACCCGCCAGTGCAGCGGTGCCCGGTTCTGCAGCAGCACCTCGGCGACCAACCAGAGCGCCACCACCGCCAACGCGGTGTACAGCAGCAGGTATCCGATGCCCATCCGCCCGCTACCTCCAGTCGCGTACCCGCGCTCGTGCGCCGCGCGTGTGCGGCGACTGTACCGGTTCAACGCCCGGGGTACCGCATCGCGTTCCCGCCGCCCCGGACGACGGCCGCACACGACCGAGCCCGTCAACGTCGGTGCGGTGACGGGCTCGTGAACACCCGGCGTCGGCGCTGCGCGGGCGCGGGTCCGGCCCGCCGGTCAGCGCTGGTGCAGCCCCAGGTTCTGGTAGATCTCCAGCGTCGCCGTCGAGTGGTTCAGCGTGATGAAGTGCAGACCGGGCGCGCCCTCGGCGAGGAGGCGCTCGGCCATCGCCGTGGCGTGCTCCATGCCGATGGCCCGCAGCGCCGCCGGGTCGTCGATGGCCGCCCGCAGGCGGGCCTCCAGGTCGGCGGGGAAGGCCGAGCCGCTGAGCTGGGGGAAGCGCTCCAGCTGCTTGGCGTTGGTGACCGGCATGATCTCCGGGATGATCGGCGTCTCGCAGCCGGCGGCCGTGACCCGGTCGCGCAGCCGCAGGTAGTCGTCCACCTCGAAGAACATCTGGGTGATCGCGTAGTCGGCCCCGGAGCGGATCTTCGCCACGAAGTGCCGGATGTCCTCGTCCCAGTCGGTCGAGCGCGGGTGCATGTTCGGCGAGGCCGCGACGCCGACGCAGAAGTCGCCGATGCCCTTGATCAGCTCCACCAGCTCGTACGCGTAGGTGACGCCCTCGGGGTGGCTGACCCACTCGCCCATCGGGTCGCCGGGCGGGTCGCCCCGGACCGCCAGGACGTTCCGCACGCCCTGGTCGGCGTACTGGCCGATGATGTTGCGCAGCTCCGCGATCGAGTGGTCCACCGCGGTGAGGTGGGCGACCGGGGTCAGGGTGGTCTCGGTGGCGATCCGGCCGACCATGTTGACGGTGCGCTCGCGCGAGGAGCCGCCGGCGCCGTAGGTCATACAGACGAAGTTCGGGTCGAGCGGTTCGAGCCGACGGATGGCGTCCCAGAGTTTCTGCTCGCCGACCTCGGTGCGCGGCGGCATGAATTCGAAGGAGAAGGAGCGCTTTCCGGCCGCCAGGAGGTCGCGCACCGTCAGTGCGCGATCCGTTCTCGTGGAAGCGATACCGAGTGCCATGCTGGCAGGCTATCCGGCGTTCGAAGGGGCCGGACAACCGTATTCCACCTATTGAGACAAGAGATGGAAGACGTTCCGGTTCGCCCCGGCCCCGTCCCGCGGCGCCTCCCCCGAGCCCCCGCGGGGCCGCTCGCACACCCGTTCCCAGCCGCACCGTTACGCTTGCTGCACCCCAGAGAACCAGCGGAGCCCCATCGTGACCTCGTCCAGCACCCGGCCGGCCAACCCCAGTGCGGCCAACCCCATTGACGTGGAGGACGTCCGCACCCGCGTCAACACGGCGCTCGCCGCGTTCATGGACGGCCAGTCCGTGCTGCTCGACAAGATCTCGCCCCGGCTGGCCCCCGCCGCCGACGCGCTGCGCGACTTCCTACTGGACGGCGGCAAGCGCCTGCGCCCGGCCTTCTGCTACTGGGGCTGGCGCGGCGCCGGCGGCCCGGCCGGGGGCGCCACCGGTGAGGCGATCGCCAACGCCGCCGCCGCCCTGGAGCTGCTCCAGGCGAGCGCCCTGGTGCACGACGACCTGATGGACCGCAGCGACACCCGCCGCGGCCTGCCCTCGGTCCACCGCCGCTTCGAGGCGCTGCACCGGGACAGCGGCTGGCGCGGCGACCGCGAGCAGTACGGCACCTCGGCCGCGGTGCTGCTCGGCGACCTGCTGCTGATCTGGTGCGACGAGCTGTTCCTGCGCTCCGGCCTGGAGCCGGCCGCCGTCCTCGCCGCCAAGCCCGTGTTCGACCTGATGCGCACCGAGGTCATGCTCGGCCAGTACCTGGACGTCCTGGAGCCGGTGGCCGGCGACTCGACCGACGAGGGCGCGCTGGACCGGGCGCGGACGGTGCTGCACTACAAGTCCGCGAAGTACACCATCGAGCGGCCGCTGCAGGTGGGTGCGCTGCTGGCCGGTGCCGGGCCGGAACTGGTCGAGGCCTACGGGGAGTTCGGGCTGCCGCTGGGCGAGGCCTTCCAGCTGCGCGACGACCTGCTCGGCGTCTTCGGGGACCCGGCCGTCACCGGCAAGCCGGCCGGGGACGACCTGCGCGAGGGCAAGCGCACCCTGCTGGTCGCGCACGCGATGCGGGGCCTGCCGGCCGCCGACGCCCGGCACCTGGACGAGCGGCTCGGCGCGCCGGACCTGGCGGCCCCGGAGGTCGCCGAGCTGCGCGCGCTGGTCGCCCGCAGCGGCGCGCCCGAGCTGGTGGAGCACCGGATCGAGGAGCTGATGCGGCAGTCGCTGGCCGCGCTGGAGGCCGCTCCGCTCGCCGACGACCGGGCCCGTACGGTGCTGCTGGCCCTGGCCGAGGCCGCCACCGTCCGCAAGTACTGACGGACGGCGACGGCCCCGGGGGCCTGCGGGCCCCCGGATCCCGCTGATCCGGGCCGGTCAGAGCGCGGCGCGCACCCGGCGGGACAGCTCGGCGGCGGCCGCCCGCGGATCCGCCGCGGCGGTGACGGCCCGCACCACGACGATCCTGCGGGCACCGGCGGCCAGCACCTCGTCCAGGTTGCCGAGGTCGATCCCGCCGATCGCGAACCACGGCCGGTCGGTGTCCTGCTTCGCCGCGTACGAGACCAGGCCGAGGCCCGGGGCCGGGCGGCCCGGCTTGGTCGGGGTCGGCCAGACCGGGCCGGTGCAGAAGTAGTCCGTACCGGGTTCGGCGATCGCCGCGTCCACCTCGGACTCGGCGTGGCAGGAACGGCCGATCAGCACGTCCTCGCCGAGGATCGCCCGGGCGGCCGGCACCGGCAGGTCGTCCTGGCCGAGGTGCAGCACGTCCGGCCGGGCCGCGTGGGCGACGTCGGCGCGGTCGTTGACGGCCAGCAGCTTGCCGTGCCGGCGGCAGGCGTCGGCGAAGACCTCCAGGGCCTCCAGCTCCTGCTTGGCCTCCAGACCCTTGTCCCGCAGCTGGACGATGTCCACCCCGCCCGCCAGCGCCGCGTCCAGGAACTCGGCGAGGTCGCCCTGCTCCCGGCGGGCGTCGGTGCACAGGTAGAGCCGGGCGTCGGCCAGCCGGGTACGCAGCGTGTCCGCCGCCATCAGATCAGCATCGCCTGGGCGCGGCGCTTCACCTCGGTGCCGCGGTTCTCCCGCAGCGCCTGGATCGGGCTGCCGGGCAGCGACGGGTCCTCGGTGAAGAGCCACTCCAGGATCTCCACGTCGTTGTACCCGCAGTCCCGCAGGACGGTCAGGGTGCCGGACAGGTGCTTGACCAGGCCCGGGCCGTCGATGAACGCCGCCGGGACCTGCAGCGACTTGTTCGGCCCGCGCCGGACGGCGATCAGGCCGCCGTTCTTGACCAGGTCACGCACCTCGGTGACCCGGACCCCCCACTGCTCCGAGATGTCGGGCAGGTACATCCAGTCGGTGACCAGGGCTTCAATCTTGCTTTCGATCTCACTCACGCCACCAGACTGCCACCTCCGCGGCCCACCGCGCACCAGGCACTACCCCGCGACGGCCGACTTCAGCGGCACCGCCGGGTCGCCCGCGCGGGCCGGATCCAGGGCCGTACCGCGCTCGATCAGCCTCCGCCCCTGGGTGAGGTCGCGCGGCCGGTCCACGGCCAGCAGCGCGCTCGGCACGCCGTCGCGCAGCCAGAGCACCGACCAGTCGCCGTCCCGCGGGGAGCCGCGCCACAGCAGCTCGTCGCCCTCGGCGTGCCGGCCGGCGTACTGGACCATCCGGCCGAACTGCTCGGACCAGAAGTACGGCACCGGGTCGTAGGCCGGCGCGTCCGCGCCCAGGAGCGCTGCGGCCACCGCCTCGCCGGACTGCAGGGCGTGGTCCCAGTGCTGGACGGCCAGCCGGGCACCGGCCCGGGCCGAGGGGTAGCTGACGCAGTCGCCGGCCGCGAACACGCCGGGCACCGAGGTGCGCAGCCGCCCGTCCACCACGACGGCGCCGGCCGCGTCCAGCTCGACCCCGGAGCCGGCCAGCCAGCCGGTCGCGGGGCGGGCCCCGATGCCGACCACCACCTCGTCGGCGGGCAGGTGCGAGCCGTCCGCCAGCAGCACCGCGCCGGGCTCGACGGCGGCCACGCCGACCCCGCAGCGCAGGTCGACCCCGGCCCCGGCGTACCAGGCGGCCATCGCCGAGCCGACCTCGGTCGGCAGTGCGCCGGGCAGCGGCGCCGGGCCGGCCTCGACCACGGTCACCTCGCAGCCCGCCGCGCGGGCCGCGGTGGACACCTCGGCGCCGATCCAGCCCGCGCCGACCAGCACCAGCCGCAGCCCGGGGCGCAGCAGCGCGCGCAGCGCCAGGGCGTCGTCCAGGGTGTGCAGCAGGTGCGCGCGCTCGGCGCCGGGCAGGGCCCGCGGGACGGCGCCGGTGGCGATCACCAGCGAGCCGTACGGGAGGTCGCCGCCGTCGGTGTGCAGCACGCCGGGGGTCAGTCCGGTGGCCCGGCGGCCGGTGAGCAGCTCGATGCCGAGCTGCCCGTAGTCGATGTCCAGGGCGGTGGAGTCGGCCTTGCCGAGCAGCACGTCCTTGGAGAGCGGCGGCCGGTCGTACGGCGCGTGCGGCTCCTCGCCGACCAGCACGATCGGCCCCTGCCGGCCGCCCTGCCGCAGCTTGAGGGCGCACTGCGCCCCGGCCAGCCCGGCTCCGACGACGACCACCTGATCCGTTCCGCTCAGCTCTGCCACGCCCGTCACTGTACTCAGCGCGACGCGGCGGCCTGCGGGCCGTCCGCCCGCTGTACGGGCCTTCGGCCGGGCCGACCCCCGGCGTTAAGGTGGGGGCACCACACGGGAGCCCGGCGCACCGGGCTGAGAGGCGGGCTGGCACGGCCTGCGACCGTCCGAACCTGATCCGGGTCATACCGGCGAAGGGAGAAGAGCAGCTTTGTCACGCTTGCCATCAGGCGCCCACGCCGACGTGCTGGTGATCGGCGGGGGCGTCATCGGCCTCGCCGTCGCCTGGCGCGCCGCGCAGCGCGGGCTGCGGAACGTGATCGTGGTCGACCCCTCCCCCGGCGGCGGGGCCGCCGGGGTCGCGGCCGGGATGCTCGCCCCGGTCACCGAGCTGCAGTACGGCGAGGAGCCGCTGCTGCGCCTCGGGATGGCCTCGAACGAGCGGTACGCGGCCTTCGCCGCCGAGCTCTCCGAGGCGAGCGGCGGCCGGGACACCGGCTACCGCCGCTGCGGCACCGTCGCCGTGGCGCTGGACTCCGACGACCGCGAGGAACTGCGCGAGCTGCACGCCTTCCACCAGCGGCTCGGTCTGGACTCGACCTGGCTGACCGGCCGGGAGGCCCGCAGGCTGGAGCCGATGCTCGCCCCCGGCGTGCGCGGCGGCCTGCACGTCGCGGACGACCACCAGGTGGACCCCCGGCGCCTGCTCACCGCCCTGGCCGCCGCCTGCGAGAACGCGAACGTCCTGCTGCACCGCGCCGAGGCCGTCGAGCTGCTGGTCGAGGACGGCCGCGCGACCGGCGCCCGGCTCTCGACCGGGGAACGGGTGGGCGCCGGACAGGTCGTCCTCGCCGCCGGCCCGCACAGCCACCGGCTGCCCGGCCTGCCCGACGGTGTGCTGCCCGCGATCCGACCGGTGAAGGGGCAGGTGCTGCGGCTGCACGTCCCGGACGCCTACCGCCCGTTCCTGTCCCGCAACGTCCGCGCCGTCGTCCGCGGCCGGCACCTGTACCTGGTGCCCCGGGAGAACGGCGAGCTGGTGGTCGGCGCGACCACCGAGGAGCAGGGCTACGACACCACCGTCACCGCCGGCGGGGTGTACGAACTCCTGCGCGACGCCCACGAGTTGGTCCCGGGAATCACCGAACTCCCGCTGCTGGAGACCTCCGCCGGGCTGCGCCCCGGATCGCCGGACAACGCCCCGCTGCTCGGCCCGACGTCACTGCCCGGGCTGGTCGCCGCCACCGGCCACTACCGCAACGGCGTGCTGCTCACCCCGGTGACCGCCGACCTGGTCTCCGAGTACCTGGCCACCGGTGAAGTCCCCGAAACGGCAAGGCCGTTCACGCCCCTGCGCTTCTCCCCCGAACCCCCCGCTGCGAAGGCCTCCGCATGACCGAGATCGCCCCGAACGAGATCACCCCGAACGAGATCGCCCTGACCGTCAACGGCGAGCCCCGCCGGGTGTCCGCCACGACCACCCTCGCCGAGGTGGTGGCCGCCGTCAGCGCCGCCAACACCGGTGTCGCCGCCGCGCTCAACGAGGCCGTGGTGCCCCGCGGTTCGTGGCCCGGGACGGCGCTGGCCGGCGGCGACCGGATCGAGATCCTCACCGCCGTGCAGGGAGGCTGAACCATGGCCGACGACCTTCTGACCATCGCCGGGACGGCCTTCTCCTCCCGGCTGATCATGGGCACCGGGGGCGCCCCCAGCCTGGAGGTCCTGGAGCGCGCGCTGCTCGCCTCCGGCACCGAGCTGACCACCGTCGCGATGCGCCGGGTCGACGCCACCACCCAGGGCTCCGTGCTCGACGTGCTGACCCGCAACGGCATCCGGGTGCTGCCCAACACGGCCGGCTGCTTCACCGCCGGCGAGGCCGTGCTGACCGCCCGACTGGCCCGCGAGGCGCTCGGCACCGACTGGGTCAAGCTGGAGGTGATCGCCGACGAGCGCACCCTGCTGCCCGACCCGATCGAGCTGCTGGACGCCGCCGAGACGCTGGTCGACGACGGCTTCACCGTCCTGCCGTACACCAACGACGACCCGGTGCTGGCCCGCAAGCTGGAGGACGTCGGCTGCGCGGCCATCATGCCGCTGGGCTCGCCGATCGGTTCGGGCCTGGGCATCCGCAACCCGCACAACTTCCAGCTGATCGTGGAGGGTGCGGGCGTCCCGGTGATCCTGGACGCGGGCGCCGGCACCGCCTCCGACGTGGCGCTGGCGATGGAGCTGGGCTGCGCCGCGGTGATGCTCGCCTCCGCGGTGACCAGGGCTCAGGACCCGGTGCTGATGGCCGAGGCGATGCGGCACGCCGCCGAGGCGGGCCGGCTCGCCCACCGGGCCGGCCGGATCCCGCGCCGCTTCCACGCCGAGGCCTCCTCCGCGATGGCCGGCCGGGCCGATCTGGACGCCCGCGAGCGCCCCGCGTTCTGAACCGTCGCGCATGTCACAAGCCGGTCCCGGAGGCGGTGTCCTCCGGGACCGGCCGTCCCGGGCGGCTCTAGACTCTCCGAGTGGACATGGCACTGCACGACCCCTTGATCGGCGCCCTGCTCGACAACCGGTACCGGGTCGAGCAGCGCGTCGCGACCGGCGGGATGTCCACCGTCTACAAGGGCACCGACACCCGTCTGGACCGCGTGGTCGCACTCAAGGTGATGCACCCTTCGCTGGCCGGCGACGAGGGCTTCACCGCCCGCTTCATCCGCGAGGCCAAGGCCGTCGCCAAGCTCACCCACCCCAACGTGGTCACCGTCTTCGACCAGGGCGCGGACGGCGGCCACGTCTTCCTCGCCATGGAGTACGTGCCCGGCCGCACCCTGCGCGACCTGCTGCGCGACCGCGGCGCGCTGTCCGTCCGGGCCGCTCTGGACGTGCTGGAGCCGGTGCTGGCCGCGCTCGGCGCCGCCCACCGGGCCGGGCTGGTCCACCGCGACGTCAAGCCCGAGAACGTGCTGATCACCGACGGCGGCCTGGTCAAGGTCGCCGACTTCGGCCTGGTCCGGGTGCTCGGCACCGCCGACGGCGCGCCCACCTCGACCACCACCGCCACCGGCGGCACGGTCATGGGCACCGTCTCCTACCTGGCCCCCGAGCAGATCCTCCCGGACGCCCCGACCGACCAGCGGGTGGACGTCTACG
The DNA here is from genome assembly GCF_042724755.1 of Kitasatospora sp. NPDC127067. Taxonomy (NCBI): domain Bacteria; kingdom Bacillati; phylum Actinomycetota; class Actinomycetes; order Kitasatosporales; family Streptomycetaceae; genus Kitasatospora; species Kitasatospora sp. NPDC127067. The sequence goes on from NZ_JBHXEM010000145.1 coordinate 13,943, forward strand.
CGGCCGGCATCCTGCTGTACGAGATGCTCACCGGCCGCCGCCCGCACACCGGCGACAATCCCGTCCAGGTCATGTACAAGCACCTGCACGAGGACGTCCCGGCCCCCTCCTTGGTCGCCCCCGCCGTCGGCCCCGAACTGGACGCGATAGTGGCCGGCGCCTGCGCCCGGTCCGCCGACGCCCGCCCGTACGACGCGGTCGAGCTGCTCGCCGCCCTCCAGCGGGTGCGCCGCACCCTCACCCCGGCCGAGCTGGACGCCGAGCCGCCGGCCTCCACCCGGCCCGGCCCGCGCTACCCGACCACCGAGCCGACCTCGGTGGTCCAGCCGCTGCCGCGGCCCGCCGACGCCCCGCCGACCGAGCGCACCAGCGTGCTGGACATGCCGCCGGAGCTGATGGACGAGCTGCTCGCCGAGCCCCGCCCGTACGACGAGCCGACCCCGGTGCAGCGGCGCCGGCCGGCCACGCCGCGCCGCCGTCTCCCCCGCGGGCCGCTGATCTGGACGGCCGCGGTGGCCGCCCTGGTCCTGGCGATCGGCGGCGCCACCTACGGGATCTCCGAGGGGCTGTACGGCGCGGTGCCGGGCGTGCTCGGCAAGGACCGGGCCGAGGCGCAGCGGGTCCTGGACAAGGAGGGCCTGCACGGCAGGTTCGTCGAGGTGTTCAGCGAGTCCGTGCCGTCCGGGCAGGTGATCTCCGTGGATCCCGGGGTGGGGGCGCGCACCCGCAAGAGCGACAGCGTCACCGTCACCGTCTCCAGGGGCCCCAAGCGGATCGCGGTGCCGGACCTCGCCGGCAAGAGCTCCGCCGACGCCGCCTCGGCCCTGGCCGGCGCCCAGCTGACCAGGGGCGGCGTGACCGAGACCTACGACGACACCGTGCCCGAGGGCTCGGTGATCAGCAGCTCGCCGGCGGCCGGGCAGCTGCTGCAGGAGAACTCCGCGGTCTCGCTGGTGGTCAGCAAGGGCATGGTGCCGGTCCCGAACGTCACCGGGATGGGCAAGGACGAGGCGCAGAAGGCGCTCCAGGCGGCGGGCTTCACCATGCAGACCAGCGGCTGGGACGTGTTCGGCGCGGTCACCTCCTCCGGCCAGAGCCCGGCGGCGGGCGAGCGGCGCCCGCAGCGCAGCGTGGTGACGGTCAAGTTCTCGCTGTTCTAGGGCGCGTCCGGCCCGCTCGGCCGCCGCGAGGGGTTCAGCGCAGCGGCCCGTCGCCGGGCTCCTCCTGGTAGGAGTAGCGCTGCTCGCGCCAGGGGTCGGCGAGGTTGTGGTAGCCGCGCTCCTCCCAGAAGCCGCGCCGGTCGGCCCGCATGTACTCCACCGCGCGCACCCACTTGGGGCCCTTCCAGGCGTACAGCCGCGGCACCACCAGCCGCACCGGGAAGCCGTGCTCGGCGGTGAGCGCCTCGCCGTTGCGGTGGGTGGCGAGCAGGGTGCGGGGGTCGGCGAAGTCGGCCAGCCGCAGGTTGGCGCTGTAGCCGTACTCGGCCCAGACCATGACGTGGGTGACGCCCGGTGCCGGGGGCACCAGGTCGAGCACGGCGGCGGCCGACACGCCCGTCCATTCGTTGCCGAGCACCGAGAACTTCGTCACGCAGTGCATGTCCCCGACGACGGTGGTGCGCGGGAGGGCGCAGAAGGCCTCGAAGTCCCAGCTGTGCTTCTCCGCCGAGGCGGTGGCGCCGAACACCTGGAGGTCCCAGGTCAGGGGCTTGAAGCGGGGCACCGGCCCGTAGTGCAGGGCGGGCCAGCCGCGCTGCGCGCGCTGGCCCGGGGGGAGCCTGGGGTCAGACGGCGGAAGCGGTTCGTGTTTCGACTGACCCATGGATCCATGGTGACAGACGGCGGACGAGCCTCGGCGCGCGCCCCTTTGCGCGGATTCGCGCCCCGGCCCGTCCGGAGCAACGGTCGAGCCCCCACCAGCACGTTCCGTGATGAATCGGATATTCCGCCACATCTCCTAGTGAGTGTGAACTTACTGGAATTTCCTCCCGAAGCGGTGCCAGGATGCGCAGCGCAGGACCCAGCACAGGACGCAGGACAGGACTCACGCAGGAGGCATCACCATGCAGGGCGATCCCGAGGTCATCGAGTTCCTCAACGAGCAGCTCACCGCCGAGCTGACCGCGATCAACCAGTACTTCCTGCATGCCAAGATGCAGGAGAACTTCGGCTGGACGAAGCTCGCCAAGTACACCCGGCACGAGTCCTTCGACGAGATGAAGCACGCCGAGACGCTCACCGACCGGATCCTGTTCCTGGACGGGCTGCCCAACTACCAGCGGCTGTTCCACGTCCGGATCGGCCAGACGGTCAAGGAGATGTTCGAGGCGGACCGCCAGGTCGAGGTCGAGGCGATCGACCGGCTCAAGCGCGGGATCGTGGTGATGCGGGCCAAGAACGACGTCACCTCGGCGAACATCTTCGAGGACATCCTGGCCGACGAGGAGCAGCACATCGACTACCTCGACACCCAGCTGGAGCTGCTGGACAAGCTCGGCGAGGCGCTCTACCTCGCTCAGGTCATCGAGCAGCCGGAGTCCTGAGGCGGTCCTCCCGGGCGGCCCGGACGGCCCGGGCCGTTCAGGCCGCCCGCAGTGGGACCACCGGAGCGGCCTTCGGGGCGGGGGCCGGGGCGGCCGGGGCCTCCGGGTCCGCGAGGCCGAGCTTCGCGGCCAGCCGGGCGGTCGGGCAGGGGCGGGCGCCGTGCTCGCCGAGCAGCGCCTGGATGCGGCGCACGCAGGACCCGCAGTCGGTACCGGCCCGGCAGCCCTTCGCTATCTGGCGCGGGGTGCTGGCGCCGCCGTCGATCGCCTTCTTCACCTGGTCCTCGGTGACCGCATGGCACATGCACACGTACATCGCGGTCTCTCCCGGGGTGGAGCGGAATGGATCTTGACTAAGGTTCGCCTTAGTTCACTGAGGCTTACCTTACCCGGGCAAACGGGTACGAAAAAGCCCCTCCGGGCTCGGGAACACCGAATCCGGAGGGGCCTTCGTCACATCCGACGGACGCCGGGCCTACTGGCCGCGGTACATCTCCGCCACCAGGAACGCCAGGTCCAGCGACTGGCTGCGGTTGAGGCGCGGGTCGCAGGCCGTCTCGTAGCGCTGGTGCAGGTCGTCCACCAGGACCTCGTCGCCGCCGCCGACGCACTCGGTGACGTCGTCGCCGGTCAGCTCCACGTGGATGCCGCCCGGGTGGGTGCCGAGCGCGCGGTGCACCTCGAAGAAGCCCTTGACCTCGTCCAGGACGTCGTCGAAGCGGCGGGTCTTGTGCCCGCTGGAGGCCTCGAAGGTGTTGCCGTGCATCGGGTCGCAGATCCACACCGGCTTGGCGCCGGAGGCGGTGACCTTCTCCACCAGGGTGGGCAGGTGCTCGCGGATCTTGCCCGCGCCCATCCGGGTGATGAAGGTCAGGCGGCCGGGCTCGCGCTCCGGGTCCAGCTTCTCGATCAGCGCGAGCGCGTCGTCCACCGAGGTGGTCGGGCCGAGCTTGACGCCGATCGGGTTGCGGATCTTGGAGGCGAACTCGATGTGCGCGTGGTCCAGCTGCCGGGTGCGCTCGCCGATCCACACCATGTGGCCGGAGACGTCGTACAGCTCGCCGGTGCGCGAGTCCACGCGGGTCAGCGCGGTCTCGTAGTCGAGGACCAGCGCCTCGTGCGAGGAGAAGAACTCGACCGCCTTGAACTCCTCCGGCACCACGCCGCAGGCGCTCATGAACGCCAGGGCGTTGTCGATCTCCCGGGCGAGCTGCTCGTAGCGCTGGCCGGCCGGCGAGTTGCGGACGAAGTCCTGGTTCCAGGCGTGCACCTGGCGCAGGTCCGCGTAACCACCGGTGGTGAACGCGCGCACCAGGTTGAGCGTCGCGGCGGACGCGTTGTACATCCGCTTCAGGCGCTCCGGGTCCGGGATGCGGGACTCGGGGGTGAACTCGAAGCCGTTCACCGAGTCGCCGCGGTAGACCGGCAGGGTCACGCCGTCGCGGGTCTCGGTCGACTTGGAGCGCGGCTTGGAGTACTGGCCGGCGATGCGGCCGACCTTCACCACCGGCACCGAGGCGGCGTACGTCAGCACGGCGGCCATCTGGAGCAGCGTCTTCAGCTTGTTGCGGATGTGCTCCGCCGAGACGCCGTCGAAGGCCTCGGCACAGTCACCACCCTGGAGGAGGAAGGCCTCCCCGCGCGCCACGGCCCCGAGCCGGGCGCGCAGCTGGTCGCACTCGCCGGCGAAGACGAGCGGCGGATAGGAGGCGAGCTCGGCAAGGGTCTTGCGCAGAGCCTCTTGGTCCGGCCATTCAGGCTGCTGCGCCGCGGGCAGGGACTGCCAGGAATGGGCAGCCCTCGAAGTCTCAGTCGTAGCGGTCACATCGCCAAGGCTACGGGGTGACAGGAGTGACTCGTGACTATTGCCCGAGGGATGAGACATATCTCGGACAAAGACGTGACGGCCCTCACCCGCCCCGGCGCATCCGCTAGGGTCGAACCATGCACGCGCCCCACACCCACTCCTGGTGGTGGGCCTCCCCCAAGGGTGGCCCACGAACGACGCGTTCCTAGACGAACACGACGGCCGCCCCTCGGGGCGGCCGTCGGCGTCTGCGCAGACGGCCCTCCGGGAGCGGACCTTGCACCGCCTCTCACCAGCCCACCCGGAAGGAAGCCGTTCCCGTGACCACCGCCGTCGACCTGCTCACCCGCCTCACCGGCCCGGACGCCCCCGCGTTCGCCCTGCTGCACCGCCGCACCCCCCGGCTCAGCCCGGACACCGTCGAGGTGCTGCTGGGCACCGTCGACCGCTACGAGCACCTCGCCGACCTGCCCGTGCGCAGCGGCCCGCCGGCCGGCGGCGGCCCGGTGCACGATCTGCTCGCGCTCGTCCCGTACCGCCAGATCCGCGAGCGCGGCTTCGAGGTGCACGACGACGACACCCCCCTGCAGGCCCTCTCGGTGACCGAGCAGCACACCCTGCCGTTGGCCGAATTCACCTATGCCCTACCGAAATTGCCGGTCTCACTTGCCGGTGGCGGGTTCGATGTGGACGACGATTCGTACGCGTCGATCGTCCGCAAGGTCATCCGGGACGAGATCGGCAACGGCGAGGGCGCCAACTTCGTGATCCGGCGCGACTTCCACGCGACGCTGGAAGACTTCTCGCCGGAGCTCGCGCTGACGCTCTTCCGCCGGCTGCTGGAGCAGGAGCGCGGCGCGTACTGGACCTTCCTGGTGCACACCGGTGACCGGGTGCTGGTCGGCGCCTCCCCCGAGGTGCACGTCCGGCAGAGCGGCGGCACCGTCGTGATGAACCCGATCTCCGGCACCTACCGCTACCCGGCCGGCGGCACCGACCTCGACTCGCTGCTCCAGTTCCTGCACGACCCCAAGGAGCTGGAGGAGCTCACCATGGTCGTGGACGAGGAGCTCAAGATGATGTGCACGGTCGGCGACCTCGGCGGCCAGGTGCTCGGGCCCCGGCTCAAGGAGATGGCCCACCTCGCCCACACCGAGTACGAGCTGCGCGGACGCACCTCGCTGGACGTCCGCGAGGTGCTCCGCGAGACGATGTTCGCCGCGACCGTCACGGGCAGCCCGGTCGAGAACGCCACCCGGGTGATCAAGCGCTACGAGACCACCGGGCGCGGCTACTACTCCGGCGCGCTCGCCCTGATCGGCCGTTCCGCCAGCGGCGGGCAGCTGCTGGACTCGCCGATCTGCATCCGCACCGCCGACATCGACCCGGCCACCGGCCGGCTGGTCGTCCGGGTCGGCGCCACCCTGGTGCGCCACTCCGTCCCGGAGTCCGAGGTCGCCGAGACCCACGCCAAGGCCGCCGGAGTGCTCACCGCGATCGGCGCCCGGCCCACGCCCGCCCGGCTGCCCCACCCGGTCGGGCCCCGGCTCGCCGACGACCACCGGGTGCAGGCCGCCCTGGACTCCCGCCGGGCCGACCTCGCGCCGTTCTGGCTGCGGATGCAGCAGCCCGCCGAGATCACCGAGACCGAGCCGACCCTGGTCGTGGACGGCGAGGACACCTTCACCTCGATGCTCTCCCACCTGCTCGGCTCGCTCGGCCACCGGGTGACGGTGGCCCGGTACGACGAGCCGGGGCTGCGCGAGCGGGTCGCGGCGCACCGGGGCGCACTGGTGCTCGGCCCCGGCCCGGGCGACCCGGCGCTCGCGGACGACCCCAAGATGATGCTGCTGCGGCCGATCGTCGCGGACGCGCTGGCCGCCGTCCGCTCCGGCGCCCGCACCTCGCCGCTGCTCGCGGTCTGCCTGAGCCACCAGCTGCTGGCCGCCGAACTCGGGCTCGCGCTGGGCCGCAAGGCCGTCCCCTACCAGGGGGCGCAGGAGCGCATCGACCTGTTCGGCGGCAAGCAGACGGTCGGCTTCTACAACACCTTCACCGCGCGCTGCTCGGAGGCCGACGCGGCACGGCTCGCCACCGAGGGCGTCGAGGTCTCCCGGGACGCCGTCACCGGCGACGTTCACGCGCTGCGCGGGCACGGCTTCGCGGGGCTCCAGTTCCACCCGGAGTCGGTGCTCACCCGCGACGGGGTCGGCATCGTGGCGGGCCTGCTGCGCGGGGCGACGGCCGCACTGCGCTGAGCCGACGGCGCGGCCCCGGGCGGACGTAGGCGGTTTCTAGCGGTCGTTGCAACACGTGGTCGGTTGTTCAGGCCGCGAGCAGTTTATGCAGGCGCTCGGCTGGGGTTTCCCAGCCGAGCGTTT
>NZ_JBHXEM010000146.1:0-20499 GCF_042724755.1 Kitasatospora sp. NPDC127067
TGAGGGAGGTCTACGCCGACGAGCATCGGGACGCCGGACGCCGGCCAGCACGGCCTACGGGCGGGCCCGGGATCACCGGGGCCCGCCCGTCGTGCGTTCCGGCCGGCGGCCCGCCATGGCGGGCCGGCCGGACGCCGCTCAGTACGCGGAGGCGGCGGCGTTCTCGGCGAGGACCGCCCGTAGCCGGGTGGTGCGCGGCTGCGCCGGGCGCTCGGCGACGGCCTGGGCCAGCGCCGGGCCCGCCGCGTGCACCACGGACAGGTGCCGCTCGCCGCGGCCGAAGGCGGTGTAGACCCACTGCCGGGTGAGCGCCGGGGCGGCGTCCTCCGGGAGCACCACGACGGCGCCGGGCCAGCGCCGGCCGAGCGCCTGGTGGACGGTCAGCGCCCAGCCGTGCCGCAGCCGGGCGGCCTCGGCCGGCGGGACGGTCCGGTGCGAGCCGTCCGCGTACTCCAGGTGCAGACCGGCGGCGTCGCCGTCCAGCACCCGGGCCGGGCGGGTGATGCCGGGCGCGGGGGAGTCGACCACCCGGTCGCCCGGGTCGAAGCCGCCGAAGCGGCCGGGGCCGGGGTTGAGCCGGGCCTTGGCGGCGGCGTTCAGCGCGCGGGTGCCGGCCGGGCCGCCGTGGCCCGGGGTGAGCAGCACCACCTGCTCGACCGGGATGCCCAGCGCGCGCGGAATGGAGTCGGTGAGCAGCTGGACGGCGCGGTGGACGGCCTCGCCGGCGTCCTTCGCGGTCAGGATGACCACCTCCTTGTCCGGCGCCTCGACCGGCTGGAGCTCGCCCATGCCGATGCCGGAGACCAGCTCGCCGATCGGGCCGAAGTCCGGGGTGCGGGAGGAGACCGCCGGGCAGGCCTTGGCGGCCAGCAGGTCGGCGAAGAACCGGCCGGGGCCGGCCGACCAGAGCTGGCCCGGGTCGCCGCTGAGCACCAGCCGGGTGCCGTCGGCCAGCGACTCCAGGACGGTGGCGGCCAGTTCGACGTCCAGCAGCGGGGCGTCCAGCACGACCAGCAGGTCCAGGGCGAGCGTGCCGTCCGGGGCGCGGCCGGGGCCGGCGGCGCCGGAGAGCAGCTCGGCGAGGGTGACCACGGGGGCCTCGGCGCCGGCTCCCGCCCGGGCGAGTGCGGCGAAGGAGTCCCGGCCCTGGTCGGTCCAGGTGGCGGCCCAGGCCCGCAGCCCGAGGCCGCGGGCGGCGGCGACCAGTACGGCCGGCTCGGCGCGGGCCGCCTCGCCGCCGGTGTGCAGCACCAGGGCGTGTTCGGCGACGGCCTTGATCAGGGCGGTCGCGGAGGAGGACGGCGCCGCCTCGGCGGCGGCCGCCCAGGCGGCCGGGCCGGGGGCGACGGGAGGCTGCTCGGCGGTGGCCTCGGTGGCCGCCGCCGCTGCCTCCGCGTCGGTGGCCGCCTGCTCGGATTCGTCGGCGTCCTCGGACCCATCGGCAGCCTCGGCCGCGTCCTCGGTCTCCTCGGCGTCCTCGCCCGGCACGAAGGTGGCCATCAGCTGGAGCAGCTTCTCGGCGAGGCTGTCCTCGGCCATCGCCAGCCCCGCCAGGGCGAGCAGCGTCCGGGTCGGCGCCTCGTCCTCCTCGTCGCCCCCCGCCGCGTGAGCCTCGGGGCCGGTCAGCTCCTCCTGGAAGGACAGCACCCGCCCGTCCTCGACGGCGGCCTGGATCGCGGTGGCCGGCTCGGGCATCCGGAGCCGGTCGAGCCCGACCGCCACCTCGGCGAGTTCCTGGGCCGAGTGCCCGCGCAGCGCCGCCTGCTCCAGCAGCCACGGCACCAGTGCGCGGGCGCGGCGCTCGTCGCCCGGGCCGGCTCCGGGGCCGAGCAGCTCCCGGGCGAAGCCGTCCGCGTGCTCGGGCCGGACGCCGGGCAGGCCCAGCACCGCCCACGGGTCCTCGCGCAGTCGTGCGGGTGCCTCCTCGCCGAGCGCGGTTACGGCGGCGGCCGCCAGTTCGGCCGGGGCGCCGCCGGCGGTCAGCACCTCGACGGTGGCGCGGAGCACCTCGCCGCGCTGCCGGTCGGACACCACGGGGGCGGGGGCGGCCGGGGCGGGAGCCGGGGCCGGAACGGGGGCGGCCCGGACGGGGGCGACCGGGACAGGGGCCGGAGCGGCCGGCTCCGACTCCCCGGGCTCCGACCCTCCGGGCTCCGGGGCCTCCTCCGTCGGGGCTTCCGTCATCGAGGCCTCCGCGCGGGCGGCACCCGCCCGTGCGGCACGATCCGCGGCGTCCTCCGGCTGCATGCCGCGGATCCGCTGGGCCAGCTCCGCGAACTTCGCGGCCTTCGCCTCCGGGGTCAGCTTGGCCCCGGCGGTCACCTCCGGAGCGCCGTTCCCCGTGTCAGTCATCGTCGTCCGCTCCAAAGGTCACTCCACTGCAGGTTCTGCTCGACAACCCGGGCCGGGGGTCACAGCTCGGTCCACCCCTGGTCCGGGTAGTGGTGCACCGGCGACGAGATGTCGTCCAGCGCACCACGGATCTCATCCGGAAGCGTAAGCGCCTCCACCGACAGTGCCGCCTGCAGCTGGGCCACCGTCCGGGCCCCGACCAGGGCGCTCGCCACCCCGGGCCGGTCCCGGACCCAGGCCAGCGCGACCGCCAGCGGGCTGCTGGCGAGCCCGTCGGCGGCGGTGGCGAGGGCGTCCACGATCCGTCGGGAGCGCTCCCCGAGGTACGGCTGGACGAACCCGGTCAGGTACGGCGAGGCGCCGCGCGAGTCCTGCGGGACGCCGTGCCGGTACTTGCCGGTGAGCACCCCGCGCCCGAGCGGCGAGCCGGCCAGCACCCCGACCCCGGCGTCCAGCGCGGCGGGCAGCGCCTCCCGCTCGATGCCGCGCTGCAGCAGCGAGTACTCCAGCTGCGCCCCGGCCAGCGGTGCCCGCCCGTGGTGGGCGTGCTGCCAGGTGGCGGTCTTGGCGAGCTGCCAGCCGCTGAAGTCGCAGACCCCGACGTAGCGGGCGCGCCCGGAGGAGACGGCGATGTCGAGGGCGCTGAGCGTCTCCTCGACCGGGGTCGCCGGGTCGAAGGAGTGCACCTGCCACAGGTCGACGTGGTCGGTGCCGAGCCGGCGCAGCGAGGCGTCCAGGGCGGCGAGCAGGTGGCCGCGCGAGCCGTCGAAGCGGCGGGCGGACTCCGGGACGCTGCCGGCCTTGGTGGCGATGACGAGTTCGGACCGGGGGATCAGGCCGTCGGTGAGCCGGGAGATCAGGTACTCGGCGCCGCCGTCCGCGTACACGTCGGCGGTGTCGATCAGGTTGCCGCCGGCGTCGACGAACTCCTTGAGCTGCTCCGCCGCCTCGTGCTCGTCGGTGTCGCGGCCCCAGGTCATGGTGCCGAGGCCGAGCCGGGAGACCTGCAGGCCGGTGCGGCCGAGGTGACGCTTTTCCATCGGACGGGCCCTTCACTGGCCGGTGGCCCCGGGAGGCCCGGCAGCCCTGTGAACGCGCAGGTGGGGAGAGCGCTCCCCACGTCGGCTGAGCGTAGCGGCCGGTGCGCGGGCAGAGGTGCCGACCCGCAGAACGATCAACAGCACCGGTGTGACCCAACCCACTCCTACCCGTCAGTAGCATGTTCGGCGCGGGCACGGCTACCCTCGCTGGCAACCCCAACCCACTGGAAGGTGCGGCAGATGCGACTCGGGATCAACCTCGGCTACTGGGGGCTCGGCATGGACGCCGACAACATCGCCGTCGCCCAGGAGGCGGACCGACTCGGCTACTCGGTCTGCTGGGCGGCGGAGGCGTACGGCTCGGACGCCGCGACGGTGCTCAGCTTCGTCGCCGCGAAGACCGAGCGGATCGACGTCGGCTCGGCCATCTTCCAGATCCCGGCCCGCACCCCGGCCATGACCGCGATGACCGCCGCGACCCTGGACACCCTGTCCGGCGGCCGGTTCCGGCTCGGCCTCGGCGTCTCCGGCCCGCAGGTGTCCGAGGGCTGGTACGGCGTGAAGTTCGACAAGCCGCTCGCCCGCACCCGCGAGTACGTGGAGATCATCCGCAAGGCGATGTCCCGCGAGCGCCTGGTGCACGAGGGCGCGCACTGGACGCTGCCGCTGCCCGGCGGCCCCGGCAAGCCGATCAAGCTCACCGTGCACCCGGTGCGCGAGCACATCCCGCTGTACATCGCCGCGATCGGCCCGAAGAACCTGGAGCTGACCGGTGAGATCGCCGACGGCTGGCTCGGCATCTTCTTCTCGCCCGAGCACGCCGCGCTCTCCGTCGACCCGCTGACGGCCGGCCGCGCCAAATCCGGGAGGACGCTGGAGGGCTTCGACCTCTGCCCGACCGTGAACCTCGCGGTCGGCGAGGACATCAAGGCCGGCGTGGACGGCCTGCGCTCGTACGCCGCGCTCTACATCGGCGGCATGGGCAGCAAGGAGAAGAACTTCTACAACCAGCTCGCCCGACGGATGGGCTACGAGCAGGCCGCCGACGAGGTCCAGGAGAAGTACCTCGCCAGGGACTACGCGGGTGCCGCGGCCGCCGTCCCGCACGACCTGATCGACGCCACCTCGCTGATCGGCGACACCGCCCGGATCGCCGACCGGATGCAGGCCTACGCCGAGGCGGGCGTCACCACGCTCACCCTGGCCCCGTCCGGATTCACCCTGGACGAGCGGATCCTGGCGCTGCGCACCGGCGTCGAGGCGCTGGAGCGCGCCGGACTGGCCTGACGGGACAGCACGGACGGGACGGGCCCGACGAACCGGACGGCCGGTGGGGGAGCGGCACTACAGCCAGTCGTGCCGCTTGAACACCCGGTGCAGCACCAGGCAGACCACCACCATCAGCACCAGCACCGCCGGGTACCCCCAGACCTGGTGCAGTTCGGGCATGTGGTCGAAGTTCATCCCGTAGATGCCCGCGATCATCGTCGGTACGGCGGCCAGCGCCGCCCAGGCCGAGATCTTCCGCATGTCGTTGTTCTGCTGGACGCTGACCTGCGCCAGGTTGGCGTTCAGGATGTCGGACAGCAGCCGGTCCATGCCGTCCACCTGGTCGTTCACCCGGGCCACGTGGTCGGCGACGTCCCGCAGGTAGGGCGCGGTCTCGGGGCGGACGAAGCGGGCGCCGCGCTCCAGGGCCAGCATCGGTTCCAGCAGCGGTCCGGTGGCCCTGCGCACGGACATCACCTGGCGCTTGTAGCCGTAGATCCGGCCGGCGGTGTCGCGGCCGACCCGGCCGGGGGAGAAGATGTCCGCCTCCAGCTCGTCCAGGTCGGTCTGGAGCGCGGTGGCCACCTCCACGTAGCCGTCCACGACGGTGTCGCAGACCGAGTGCAGCACCGAGCTGGGCCCGTAGCGCAGTTGCTCGGGATCCTGCTCCAGGGCGGCCCGCAGGCCGCTGAGCGGGCTGTCCTCGCCGTGCCGGACGGTCATCACGAAGTCCGGGCCGAGGAAGACCATCACCTCGCCGACCGTCACGACGTGACCGCCGGGGTGGTAGCCGAGGGTCTTCAGGGTGACGAACAGCGAGCCCTGGTAGGCCTCCACCTTGGGGCGCTGGTGGGCGCTGACGGCGTCCTCGACGGCCAGCGGGTGCAGCGCGAACTCCTTGCCGACGTGGTCGAGTTCCTCGACGGTGGGCTCGAACAGGCCTATCCAGACGAAGCCGTCCGGACCGGCCGCGCGGGCGGCGGCGAGCGCACCGGCCAGGTCCGCGGGGGCCTCGATCCGGTGGCCGTCGTGGTAGGCGGCGCAGTGGACGATCATGCGGGCCATTGTCACCCGAGCGGGGCCGTTCGGCACGGACCCGGGTGGTGCCCCGTCCCCCGGCCTCCCGGCGGCCGGGGTGCGACCGGGCGGAAGAACCGGGGCCCACGGCCGGGCCCGAAGGCCGTAGGCTGACCCCATGCCCACCCTGCTGCTCGTCCGTCACGGCCGCTCCACCGCGAACACCGCCGGAATCCTGGCCGGTTGGACCCCCGGCGTGGACCTCGACGACACCGGGCGCGCGCAGGCCGCCGCCCTGGCCGGCCGGCTGGCGGGCATCCCGCTGGTGCGGGCGGTCAGCAGCCCGCTGGAGCGCTGCCGGCAGACGCTGGAGCCGTTGCTGGCGGTCCGGCCCGAGCTGGGCCCGCCGACCGAGGACGAGCGGCTGGGGGAGTGCCACTACGGCGACTGGACCGGCCGCCCGCTGGCGGAGCTGGCCAAGGAGCCGCTCTGGCGCACCGTGCAGGACCACGCCGCCGGGGCCGCCTTCCCCGGCGGGGAGTCGCTGCGCGAGCTGAGCCACCGCACGGTGGACGCGGTGCGCGAGTGGAACCGGAGGATCGCCGCCGAGCACGGCGAGGACGCGGTCTGGATCGCCTGCTCGCACGGGGACGTGATCAAGGCCGTGGTGGCCGACGCGCTCGGGCTGCACCTGGACCACTTCCAGCGGATCAGCGTCGAGCCCTGTTCGGTCACCGCGATCCGCTACACCCCGCAGCGGCCCTTCGTCCTGAGGATGGGCGACACCGGCGACCTCGCCTCGCTCGCGCCCAGGCCCCACCCGGCCGCGGCCACCCCGGCCGGTGACGCGGTGGTCGGCGGCGCCGTCTGAGGCACGCCGCCGACGGGCCGTCCGGGGAGGCGCCGTCCGGGGCGACACCGCTGGTTCCCCGGGTGCCACCCCGCCCGCGGCCGTCGGCTCGGCTCCCCGGCCGGAGCCCGAAGGTCGTAGGGTGACTTACGAGTCCATCCGGCCGCGATCCGCCCCCGGCGGTACCGCGCCGACCGACACGATCCGGAGCGAGAGCGTGCCCCGTCAGGTCTACTTCTACGACCAGCCCGAACGGTTCGTGGCCGGCACCGTCGGCCAGCCCGGCGCCCGGGCGTTCTACCTTCAGGCCAGTGCCCGGGGCCGGATCACCAGCGTGCTGCTGGAGAAGACCCAGGTCGCGGCGCTCGCCGAGCGCATCGAGGAGGTCCTGGACGAGGCGCTGCGGCGCAGTGGCGGAGACGCCGCCATCCCGGCCGCCGCCCCGAAGGACCTGCTCGACACCGCCCCGCTGGACCTCCCGCTGGAGCAGGAGTTCCGGGTCGGCACCATGGCGCTGGCCTGGGACAGCGTGGACAGCTGCCTGGTGGTCGAGGCCCAGGCGCTGGTCGAGGACGAGGAGGAGGAGGACGCCGCCGAGGCGGTCTTCACCGACGACGAGACCGGCCCGGACATGCTCCGGGTGCGGCTGTCCGGCGCGATGGCCCGGGTCTTCGCCAAGCGCGCGCTGGACCTGGTCGCGGCGGGCCGCAAGCCCTGCCCGTTCTGCAACCTGCCGCTCGACCCGGAGGGCCACCTGTGCCCGCGCGCGAACGGCTACCGGCGCTGAACACCGACACCCCGCCGCAGGCCGACCCGGCCGCCGCCGCGGCGCTGGCCGCCGACGTGCCCACCGCCCTCGCGCTGCTGCGCCAGGGCGGGCTGACCGTGCACGGCCGCCTCACCGAAGCCTCCAACGCCGCGCTGTACTGCACGGTCGCGCACGGCTCGCTGAGCGCGCAGGCCGTCTACAAGCCGGTGGCCGGCGAGCGCCCGCTGTGGGACTTTCCGGACGGCACGCTGGCCGGCCGCGAGGTCGCCGCGTACGAGCTGTCCGCCGCGACCGGCTGGGCGCTGATCCCGCCCACCGTGCTGCGCGAGGGCCCGCACGGGCCCGGCATGGTGCAGCTGTGGGTCGAGCCGGACCCGGGGGCCGAGCCGCTGCTCGCGCTCCAGGACCCGCGCGGCCCGGAGCAGGGCTGGCTGCCGATCGTCCGGGCCGAGGTCGAGGGCGGGCGGACGGCCCTGCTGGTGCACCACGACGACCGGCGGCTGCGCCGGCTCGCCGTCCTGGACGCGGTGCTCAACAACGCCGACCGCAAGGGCGGGCACCTGATTCCGGCCGCCGACGGCCGGGTGTACGGCATCGACCACGGTGTCACCTTCAACACCGAGGACAAGCTGCGCACCCTGCTCTGGGGCTGGGCCGGGGACCCGCTGCCCACCGAGGCGCTGGAGGTGCTGGCCCGGCTGGCCGAGCAACTGGACGGCGAGCTCGCCGAGCGGCTCGCCCCGCACCTGACGGCGGCCGAACTGGACGCGACCCGGGCCCGGGTGGCCGGGCTCCGGGGCTCCGGCCGGCACCCGCTGCCGCCCGAGGACTGGCCGGCGATTCCCTGGCCGCCGGTGTAGCCGGGGGTGTGGCCCGGGGTGCAGCCGGGGGTGCCGACCGGTCCTTGCCGCCGGCCGCGCGAGCGCCGGTGGCCCGGACCGGTCCGTGAAAACGGCGGCAGATGGTCTGGACCTGTGCCCGGAACGGGTCGCACACTGCTCCGATGGATGTGCGACGGACCACCCCCACCCCCCGGACCACGCCGGACCTGCCGTTGCACCGGTTGCAGGTCCCGCTGCCCCAGCTGCTCCCCTTCGCCATCGGCAGTTTCGACGCGATCGGCCCGCTCTCGCGGGCCGGCTTCCCCCACCGGCACTCGTTCTACGAGATCGTCCACGTCACCGGCGGCCACGGCGCCCACGTCCTGGACCTCGTCCACCGGCCGCTGGCGCCACCGCAGTTGTGCGTGATCACCCCCGGTCAGGTGCACTACTGGGCGGACGCCGAGGAGCTGACCGGCCAGGTCGTCCTGTTCAACGAGGACTTCCTGCTCGGCCACCCCCAGGACCTCGCCGCCCTGCGGGCCCTGGCCGCCCGCCCGGCCCTCGCGCTCGGTGAACAGGCCGGGGCGATCACCGCGCTGCTCGCCGACATGGAGCACGAGTACCGGACCAGGGCGCCGGGCTACCAGGGTGTGCTGCGGGCCAGCCTGCACATCCTGATCGTCCGGGCGCTGCGCGCCTGTGCCCCGGTCGACCGTCCGGTGGTGCCCAGCCGTCCGGCCGAAGTGGCCGCCGCCTTCACCCGGTTGATCGCCCGGCCGGGCGGGGTGCGGCACTCGGTGGCCTCCACCGCGCAGGAACTCGGCGTCTCCCCGGGGCACTTGCAGACCCTGGTGAAGCAGGCCACCGGCCGGACCCCGGGCGGCCTGATCCGCCGGCAGCAGACCCTGGAGGCCAAACGACTTCTCGCCTGCACGGATTTGACGATCCGTCAGGTATCGAAGGAGGCGGGCTTCGTCGACCCGGCGTACTTCTGCCGGTTCTTCCGCCGGGAGACCGGGATGACCCCGGGGGAGTTCCGGGCCAGGGTCGACGGAAATCACCACGATCCCCGGATCATGTCCATCGCGGTCACGCCGGACGGCCCGTAACTTTGCTGCTGGCCACCGGTGGCCGGCCCGGCGCGCACGGACGGGCGACCGGTTCGGCCCTTGTCATGCCCCCACCATGGCAAGGGCCGCCCCCACCCCCCGCCTCACGAGAAGGAGACGGCGCATGCCCACGCCCGACGGCATGATCAGCCGCAAGACCGTACTGAAGGCCGCCGCCGCGCTAGGGGCTGCTCCGCTGCTGGTCGGCGGCGGAGTCGCACTGGCCCGGGACCGGATCGACAGCGGCGAACCGATCGGCTTCACCCCCGAGTGCCACGACGGGGACGCCCCCACCATCGAGCAGATCGAGGGTCCGTACTTCAAGCCCAACTCCCCGCTGCGCAGCTCGATGGTCAACGACGGCCCCGGCACCCGCCTGGTGGTCAGCGGTTACGTCTTCGGCCGCGCCTGCCGGCCCATCTCCGGTGTGCTGCTGGACTTCTGGCAGGCCGACAACGGCGGCAACTACGACAACGTCACCTACACCTTCCGCGGCCACCAGTTCACCGACGCCAACGGGGCGTACAAGCTGGACACCATCGTGCCCGGCCTCTACCCGGGCCGCACCCGGCACCTGCACGTCAAGCTGCAGGCCCCCGGCCGCTCGATCATCACCACCCAGCTGTACTTCCCGGGCGAGCCGCGCAACAGCACGGACAGCATCTACGATCCCCGGCTGCTGATGAACGTCCGCCAGAACGGCCAGACCCGCGAGGCCAGTTTCGACTTCGTGCTGGACGTTCCGCAGACCCCCGGCACGCCGAGCCCGTCGCCCACCGTCACCCCGACCGGGGGGCCCAGTACGCCGCCGGGCGGCACCTGGGCCGCGGGCACCGCGTACAAGGCGGGCGACCGCGTCACCTACTCCGGCGTCTCCTACACCTGCCTCCAGGCGCACACCGCCATGGCCGGTTGGGAGCCGCCGAACGTGCCGGCCCTCTGGCAGCGGTCGTAGCGGCTCCGACCGCGTCCCCCGGGGCGCCGGGCGCCCGGTCGGCGGCAGGGCCGACCGGGCGCTCAACCACGTCCGGAACCGGGGCCGGGCTCCGTGCCGAGCCGCCTCCGGGCCGGCTCCGCGCCGCACCGGTTCCGTGCATTACCAGTCGGAAAACCGCCGGGCAATGGCAAGAAGCGAATCCAGTCGATCTTTCGTACTGGTTAGGCTTTCAAATGTTCGCAAGGTTAAAGTTGTTTCCATGCATGCCTGGCCCGCCTCCGAGGTTCCCGACCTGCCTGGTCAGGGGCTCCCCCTCCGTATCCACGACACCGCCGCGGGCACCGTCCGCGAGGTGGTGCCGCAGGACGGCACCGCCCGGATCTACGTCTGCGGCATCACCCCCTATGACGCGACCCACATGGGCCACGCCGCCACCTACAACGCGTTCGACCTGGTGCAGCGCGTCTGGAAGGACGCCGGCCACGACGTCCTGTACATCCAGAACGTCACCGACGTCGACGACCCGCTGCTCGCCCGCGCGGTCGAGACCGGCCAGGACTGGACCGACCTGGCCGAGCGCGAGACGGCCCTGTTCCGCGAGGACATGACCGCGCTGCGCATGCTCCCGCCGGCCCACTACATCGGCGCCGTCGAGTCGATCCCGTGGATCGTCCCGATCGTCCAGAAGCTGCTGGCCTCCGGCGCCGCCTACCGGGTGGACGGCGACATCTACTTCTCGGTCGACGCCGACCCGCGCTTCGGCGAGGTCTCCGGCCTCACCCGCGAGGCCATGCGCCCGGTCTTCGCCGAGCGCGGCGGCGACCCGGACCGCCCCGGCAAGCGCAACCCGCTGGACGCCCTGCTCTGGCTGGCCGCCCGCCCGGGCGAGCCCGCCTGGGACACCGAGCTCGGCCACGGCCGCCCCGGCTGGCACATCGAGTGCGTCGCCATCGCCCTCCAGTACCTCGGCATGTCCTTCGACATCCAGGGCGGCGGCAGCGACCTCTCCTTCCCGCACCACGAGATGGGCGCCGCGCACGCCCAGGTCGCCACCGGCGCCCACCCGTACGCCAAGGCGTACGTGCACGCCGGCATGGTCGCCCTGGACGGCCACAAGATGTCCAAGTCCCGCGGCAACCTGGTCTTCGTCTCGGCGCTGCGCCGCGAGGGCGTCGACCCGGCCGCGATTCGCCTGGCGCTGCTCTCGCACCACTACCGCGCGGACTGGGAGTGGACCAAGAGCACCCTGGACGAGGCCGTCGAGCGCCTCGCCCGCTGGCGCGCCGCGGTCTCCCGCCCGGACGGCCCGACGGCCGGGCAGCTGCTCGCCGAGGTGCGCGAGGCGCTCGCGAACGACCTGGACACGCCCGCCGCGCTGGCCGCGGTCGACCGCTGGGCGGCCGGGCAGGAGGCCGAGGGCGGCACCGACATCGGCGCGCCCGGCCTGGTGACCCGCACCGTGGACGCCCTGCTCGGCGTCGCGCTGTAACCCGCACCCCGCAGCACACGCCGAAGGGGCGTCAGGACCAGGTGTCCCGACGCCCCTTCGGCGTGCGGTGCCGCTACTCCTCCTCGGCGCCGTCCTGGCTCTCCCGGGCGCCGCCCGGCGCCTCCGGGTCGGCCGGCCGCTCCGCCGTGGCGTGCCCGGACACCGGCTTCTCGCCGGTCGGCCCGACGTTCTCCCGGCGGCGCAGGTAGCGCTCGAACTCGCGGGCGATGGCGTCGCCGGAGGCCTCCGGCAGCTCCGCGGTGTCCTGGGCCTCCTCCAACTGCTGGACGTACTCGGCCACCTCGCTGTCCTCGGCGGCCAGCTGGTCCACGCCGAGCTGCCAGGCCCGGGCGTCCTCGGCGAGCTCGCCCGGCGGGATGCGCAGGTCCAGCAGGTCCTCCAGCTTGTTGATCAGGGCCAGCGTGGCCTTGGGGTTCGGAGGCTGCGAGACGTAGTGCGGCACCGCCGCCCAGAGCGTCACGGCCGGCACCCCGGCGTGGGTGCAGGCCTCCTGGAGCACCCCGACGATGCCCGTGGGGCCCTCGTAGCGGCTCTCCTCCAGGTCCAGCCGGCGGGCCAGCTCCGGGTCGGAGGTGACCCCGCTGACCGGCACCGGGCGGCTGTGCGGGGTGTCGCCGAGCAGCGCGCCCAGGATCACCACCAGCTCGACGCCCAGCTCGTGCGCGAAGCCCAGCAGCTCGTTGCAGAACGAGCGCCAGCGCATGCTCGGCTCGATGCCGCGGATCAGCACGACGTCCCGGGTGGTCGGTTCCGTCACCCGGATCACCGAGAGCCGGGTGGTCGGCCAGGTGATCCGGCGGATGCCGCCGTCCAGCCAGACCGTGGGCCGGTTGACCTGGAAGTCGTAGTAGTCCTCCGCGTCCAGGGCGGCGAACACCTTGCCGCCCCAGGTCTCGTCCAGATGCGCCAGAGCCGCGGAGGCGGCGTCGCCCGCGTCGTTCCAGCCTTCGAAGGCGCAGACCATGACCGGGTCGATCAACTCGGGAACATCTTCCAGCTCGATCACCCAGCGTCTCCCTCCGGTCGGCGGTCGGACCTGCGCCGCCCCGGCTGGCCTGCCGGGGCGCCGACGGGCCGGCTGCCGACTGTCGAACCTCTCGTCTCCCGTGGAACGTCTCGCCCCACGGTCCCTACCTGCCCAGCCTACGGGCTTTGATGCGCACCGCGGCCGGGCACCGGGACAGTCTGGGGGAGCGGGCCGCCGCGATCCACCGGATATCGGCGACCCCGGGGCTGACGGGCCGTCAGGTGTCCGGTGGGGGTGAAGGGTGTTCGATTCGCGACGGAACGTGACGGCCGTCCGGGCGCGGCCGGGACGCACGGGCCCGCCGGACGGCCGTCCGGGCGCGCTACCCGACGTCCACCCAGCCGCTGCGGTACGCCGCCCAGTGCTCGGGCAGCGAGGCGAAGTCCACGTACAGCGCGACGCCGAAGTTGGCCCGCTGCCGGTCCTCCCGGCCCAGGCCCAGCCGCACGCCCCGGACGGCGGCCCGGACGGTCTCGGCGTCGCCCCAGTGGCCCCACTTGTCGTCCCAGTAGAAGGGCAGGCCCATCAGCAGGTCCACGTCGGCCGGGGTGGCCCGCAGGGCGAGCTCGGTCTGCCGGGCGACGTAGCCCCCGTACAGCGGCTCGGTGGGCATCGAGGTGTCGTAGGTCATCACCGCGACCTGGTCGACCCGGCGGGCGGTCTCGGTGAAGTACGCCCCGTCCCACCACTTTCCGTGGTCGGTGAGCAGGATGCCGGCCGTGTGCAGGCCCGGGACCGGGTCGATCTGCGGGGCCGCCACCGACAGCTTGGCGCCGCGCGCCGCGGTGACCGGCCGGACCCGGTCGAGCAGGGCCAGCCAGCCCGGCGAGCCGGGGCGGATCGGCTCCATGTCGAAGTGCACGCCGTCGAAGCCGAGGTCCAGGACCTGGCCGGCGGAGGCGGTGACCCGGTCCCGGGTGGGACCGTCCTCCAGGTCCAGGGCGTCCTTCTCCGGCTTGACCTCGTCGCCCAGCCAGCCCTGCAGCCGCACGCCGGGCAGCGCCCGGTGCACGGTGTCGGTGAACCAGCGGCCCCGGGGGTGGACGGCGGGCGGCAGCGAGCCGTCGTGCTCCAGCGGTCCGGTGTGCACGTAGAGGTCCCGGATGCCGGTGCCGGCCAGCTGCCGGACCAGTGCGGCCACGTCGGCCTCGGTCCTGCGGCCGTCCACCCAGGCGTGGCCGAGCCAGAGCGCGTCCCGGCCCCGGGTGCGGGCGTCGGCGGCGGGTTCGCCGGTGTAGTGCAGTCGGAACATCACGAACGCCGAGCCCAGCGCGGCCGGCGGCAGGGCCGCCACCAGCGCCAGGACCAGCAGTGCCCGGCGCCACCGGGACCATGCCCGCCAGCGGTTGCGCAGCGCGCGGAACGGGGCCCCCAGGGCCCGACCGGCACGCTGCGTGGAGGTCCGGTATCGGGCCACGCGCTTGCTCCCCCCTTGCGGTCGAGCGCTCAGGATACGAAACGAACGGCGGGCCGACCCGTCGGCCGGATACCCTGGCCACGTGCGGGCCCGAGCAAGCGGGTCCGCAAAGCCGACAGCCGTCGCACCAGGGAGAAGCCCCATGGCCACAGCAGCCACCCCGTCCATCACTCAGCAGAGCCGCGCGAACGCGTTGCGTGAAGCGCTCGCCACCCGGGTGGTGGTCGCCGACGGTGCCATGGGCACCATGCTCCAGGCGCAGGATCCGACGCTGGAGGACTTCCAGAACCTCGAAGGCTGCAACGAGGTCCTCAACGTCACCCGCCCGGACATCGTCCGGTCCGTCCACGAGGCCTACTTCGGGGTGGGCGTGGACTGCGTGGAGACCAACACCTTCGGCGCCAACTTCAGCGCGCTCGGCGAGTACGAGATCCCGGAGCGGATCTTCGAGCTGTCCGAGTCCGGCGCCCGGATCGCCCGCGAGGCGGCCGACGCCCACACCGCCGCCGACGGCCGCACCCGCTGGGTGCTCGGCTCGATCGGCCCCGGCACCAAGCTGCCGACCCTCGGCCACGCCCCGTACGAGACGCTGCGCGACGGCTTCCAGCGGAACGCGGCCGGCCTGATCGCCGGCGGCGCCGACGCGCTGCTGGTCGAGACCAGCCAGGACCTGCTGCAGACCAAGGCCGCGATCCTGGGCTCCAAGCGGGCCCTGGCCGAGGCCGGGCTGGACCTGCCCGTGCTGGTGCAGGTGACGGTGGAGACCACCGGCACCATGCTGCTCGGCTCGGAGATCGGCGCCGCGCTCACCGCGCTGGAGCCGCTGGGCGTGGACTACATCGGCCTCAACTGCGCGACCGGCCCGGCCGAGATGAGCGAGCACCTGCGCTACCTGGCCAAGAACGCCCGGATCGGCCTGTCCTGCATGCCGAACGCGGGCCTGCCGGTGCTCGGCAAGGACGGCGCCCACTACCCGCTCTCCCCGGCCGAACTGGCCGACGCCCACGACGTGTTCACCCGCGAGTACGGCCTCTCGCTGGTCGGCGGCTGCTGCGGCACCACCCCCGAGCACCTGCGCCAGGTGGTCGAGCGGGTCCAGGGCCGTCCGATCGCCCCGCGCGACCCCCGGCCCGAGCCCTCGGCGGCCTCGCTCTACCAGGCGGTGCCGTTCCGGCAGGACACCTCGTACCTGGCGATCGGCGAGCGCACCAACGCCAACGGCTCGAAGAAGTTCCGCGAGTCGATGCTGGCCGGCGACTGGCAGGCCTGCGTGGAGATCGCCCGGGACCAGATCCGGGACGGCTCCCACCTGCTGGACCTCTGCGTGGACTACGTCGGCCGCGACGGCGTCGCCGACATGAAGGAGATCGCGGGCCGGCTGGCCACCGCCTCCACCCTGCCGATCGTGCTGGACTCCACCGAGCCGGAGGTGCTGCGGGCCGGCCTGGAGGCGCTCGGCGGGCGCGCCGTGCTGAACTCGGTGAACTACGAGGACGGCGACGGCCCGGACACCCGCTTCGGCCGGATCGCCTCACTGGCCCGCGAGCACGGCGCCGGCCTGATCGCGCTGACCATCGACGAGGACGGCCAGGCCCGCACCGCCGGCAAGAAGGTCGAGATCGCCGAGCGGCTGATCGCCCAGCTGACCGGCGAGTACGGCGTCGACGAGGGCTCGATCCTGGTCGACTGCCTGGCGTTCACCCTGGGCACCGGGCAGGAGGAGTCGCGCCGGGACGGCATCGAGACCATCGAGGCGATCCGCGAGCTCAAGCGCCGCCACCCGGACGTGCAGACCACCCTCGGCCTGTCCAACATCTCCTTCGGCCTCAGCCCGGCCGCCCGCATGGTGATCAACTCGGTCTTCCTGAACGAGTGCGTCGAGGCGGGCCTGGACTCGGCGATCGTGCACGCCTCCAAGATCCTGCCGATGGCGCGGATCCCCGAGGACCAGCGCGAGGTCGCGCTCGACCTGGTGTACGACCGCCGCAGCGAGGGCTACGACCCGCTCCAGAAGCTGCTGCAGCTGTTCGAGGGCGTCTCCTCGTCCTCGGTCAGGGCCTCCAAGGCGGAGGAGCTGGCCGCGCTGCCGCTGGAGGAGCGGCTCCAGCGGCGGATCATCGACGGCGAGCGGAACGGCCTGGAGGCCGACCTCGACGAGGCGCTGACGGAGCGCCCGGCGCTGGAGATCGTCAACAGCACCCTGCTGGCGGGCATGAAGGTGGTCGGCGAGCTGTTCGGCTCCGGCCAGATGCAGCTGCCGTTCGTGCTCCAGTCGGCCGAGGTGATGAAGACCGCGGTGGCCCACCTGGAGCCGCACATGGAGAAGTCCGACGACGAGGGCAAGGGCACCATCGTGCTGGCCACCGTCAAGGGCGACGTCCACGACATCGGCAAGAACCTGGTCGACATCATCCTGTCCAACAACGGCTACAACGTGGTCAACCTGGGCATCAAGCAGCCGGTCTCGGCGATCCTGGACGCCGCGCAGGAGCACCGGGCGGACGTCATCGGGATGTCCGGCCTGCTGGTCAAGTCCACCGTGATCATGAAGGAGAACCTGGAGGAGCTGAACCAGCGCAAGCTGGCGGCCGACTTCCCGGTGATCCTCGGCGGCGCCGCCCTGACCCGCGCCTACGTGGAGCAGGACCTGCACGAGATCTACGAGGGCGAGGTCCGCTACGCCCGGGACGCCTTCGAGGGCCTGCGGCTGATGGACGCGCTGATCGCGGTCAAGCGCGGCGTGCCCGGCGCCACCCTGCCGGAGCTCAAGCAGCGCCGGCACGCCCGGGTCGAGGTGGAGGAGCCGGAGCCCGAGGTCAACCTCGGCCAGATCCGCTCCGACGTCACGGTCGACAACACCGTGCCCGTCCCGCCGTTCTGGGGCGACCGGATCGTCAAGGGCATCCCGTTCGCGGACTACGCCTCCTGGCTGGACGAGGACGCGCTGTTCAAGGGGCAGTGGGGCCTGAAGGCCGCCCGCACGGGCGACGGCCCCTCGTACGAGGAGCTGGTGGAGACCGAGGGCCGGCCGCGGCTGCGGGCCTGGCTGGACCGGCTGCAGACCGAGGGCTGGCTGGAGGCGGCCGTGGTCTACGGCTACTACCCGGCCAACTCCAAGGGCGACGACCTGATCGTCTTCCACGAGGACGGCACCGAGCGCACCCGCTTCACCTTCCCGCGCCAGCGGCGCGGGCGCCGGCTCTGCCTGGCCGACTTCTTCCGCCCGGAGGAGTCCGGGGTGCGGGACGTGGTGGGCCTCCAGGTGGTCACCATGGGCAACCGGATCTCGGAGGCGGCCAACGAGCTGTTCGCCGGCAACTCCTACCGGGACTACCTGGAGCTGCACGGCCTCTCGGTGCAGCTGGCCGAGGCGCTGGCCGAGTTCTGGCACGCGCGGGTCCGCTACGAGCTGGGCTTCTCCGGCGAGGACCCGCAGGACGTCAAGGACATGTTCGCGCTCAAGTACCGCGGCGCCCGCTTCTCGCTCGGCTACGGGGCCTGCCCCGAGCTGGAGGACCGGGCCAAGATCGCCGACCTGCTGAGGCCGGAGCGGATCGGCGTGGTGCTCTCGGAGGAGTTCCAGCTCCACCCGGAGCAGTCCACCGACGCGATCGTGATCCACCACCCGGAGGCGAAGTACTTCAACGCCCGGTAACGCCCGGTTTCCACCGCGTTCGCTCTTTCCGGACGAAGCGGGCGTATCCTTGATGATCCTGAACGGGCCGGTCCGCTCACCTGCGGGCCGGCCCGTGCCTTCCCCGGGGCCGCCCCGGGCCTGCCGGAAGGACCCCTGCCATGACGACCAGTCCCACCGCCACGCGCATCCTCGACCACGGGGACGACCGCGGGCTCCAGGCGGTGCTGCTGGACATGGACGGGACGCTGGTGGACACCGAGGACTTCTGGTGGCAGGCCGAGGCCTCGCTCTTCGCCGAGCTGGGCCACGAGCTGGACGAGGCGGACCGCGCCCACGTGGTCGGCGGCCCGATGGCCAGGGTGATGGAGTACCTGGTCGCCCGGACCGGGGCGGACATCGCGCCGGACGACCTCGGCGTGCTGGTGAACCAGCGCTTCGTCGATCTGCTGGCCGGCGGGGTGCCGCTCATGCCGGGCGCCGAGCGGCTGCTCAACACCCTTGCCGCGCACGGCATTCCGGCCGCCATGGTGTCCGCCTCGCACCGGCACGTGATCGACATCGTGCTGCGCTCGCTGGGGGCCCACCACTTCGCCTTCACCATCGGCGGGGACGAGGTGCCGCGCACCAAGCCGTTCCCGGACCCGTACCTGGAGGCGGCCCGGCGGCTGGGCGCGGAGCCGTCCCGCTGTGTGGTGATCGAGGACACCCCGACGGGGGTGCGGGCGGGCGAGGAGGCCGGCTGCCCGGTGATCGCGGTGCCCTCGGTGGCGGCGATCGAGCCGGCCCCGGGGCGGCTGGTGCTGTCGTCGCTGGAGCAGGTCGACCTCGACCTGTTGCGTTCCCTGGTCGCTTCGCGGGTGTGATTGTCGTCTCATTGAAACCCCGCCCTACTGGCCGGTAAACGGCCCGGCGGGCCCCCGGAGCGAAGTCGCCGGGGGAGAAAACGGTCATTGGCTGACAACTCGTCGGGCGTGCCGTGATGCCCTGAACCGCCGTGTCCCAAACGTCATCTGCTCGGGTATCGGTCGTGCGTGTTCGATATGGCACGCTACTCCAGTTCGTGCCACCCAAAAGGACGCGCCTCGTGAAGACTTCAGCTGAACGCCTGGCAGTACTCGGTTGCGCCGGTCTGGTCGCCGTGTCGGTAACGGGTTGCGGATCGGTGACCGACGTGGTCAAGGGGGACGGCGGCAAGTCGATCACCATGGGCACCAGTCAGCTGACCGGTGTCCTGGACCCGGCCGCCGCCTACGACTCCGGCTCGTGGCTGCTGCTGCGCAACACCTTCCAGTCGCTGCTCACTTTCCAGGCCGCGGCCAGCTCGCCCTCCCCGGACGCCGCGCAGGCCTGCGAGTTCACCGGTAGCGACGCCACCGAGTACCACTGCACCCTGAAGCCGGGCCTGAAGTTCTCCAACGGGCACCCGATGACGGCCCAGGACGTGGTCTTCTCGATCGAGCGCACCAAGAAGATCAACGACGCGAACGGCCCGGTCGAACTGCTCGACTCGATCAAGTCCGTCGAGGCCAAGGGCGACAACGAGGTGCTCTTCCACCTCTCCGCGCCCGACGCCACCCTGCCGGCCAAGCTGGCGAGCCCGGCCGGCGCCATCGTGGACCACCAGGTCTACCCCGCCGACAAGCTCGTCCCCAACGACAAGCTGATCGGCTCCGGCCCGTACCGCATCGACTCGGTCGAGAACCTGAACGGCGGCAAGCAGCTGGGCAAGGTCGTGATGTCGGCCAACGACAAGTACGGCGGCGAGGCCAAGCTGCGGAACAACAAGTTCACCGTGCGGTACTTCGACAAGTCCGAGGACCTGAAGGCCGCGCTGGACAAGAGCGAGGTCGACCTCACCGACAACAGCCTGGAGCCGAACACCGCCGCCCAGGTCCGCTCCGACCAGCAGGGCGGCAAGACCGACCTCCAGGTGACCGAGGGCGACAGCAACGACACCCGTTCGCTGGTCCTCAACACCAAGGACCCGCTGATGAGCAACGTCGCGGTCCGCCAGGCCGTCGCCCAGATGATGGACCGCAAGGCGCTGGCCCGCGACGTCTTCGCCCGCACCGTCCAGGCGCTCTACTCCATGGTCCCGGCCGGCCTGCCCGGCCACACCACGGCCTTCTTCGACCGCTACGGCGACCAGGACGTGAACAAGGCGAAGAAGATCCTCGCCGACGCCAAGGTCCAGACCCCGGTCAAGTTCACCCTCACCTGGTCCCGTTCGCGGGCCGGCAGCAACGAGGCCGAGACGCTGAAGAAGCAGCTGGAGACCGGCGGCCTCTTCCAGGTGACGCTCGCCCAGGAGCCGGACTGGGACTCGTACCGCAAGGGCTGGACCGAGGGCAGGTACCAGGCGTACGTCATCGGCTGGTTCGCCGACTACCCGGACCCGGACAACTACCTCGCCCCGCTGCTGGTCAACGGCGGTGCCTACCACCACGGTTGGGACGACCCGCGGATCAGCGGAAGGCTGGTGCCGGAGGGCCTCAAGCAGACCGACCGCAGCGCCGCGGCCGCCACCTACGCGCAGATCCAGCAGATCGAGGCCGACAACGTGCCGCTGATCCCGCTGTACCAGAACAAGTCCTTCTTCGCGGCCCGCTCGTACGTCACCGGCGTCGAGTCCACCGTCGACACCACCGGCTACTTCCGCTTCTGGGAGATCAGCCGGACCAACAAGTAGCGCCCGCAGGACGGCGGCCCGTCCGCTTCCCCGTCGGAACGGGGGAGCGGAC
>NZ_JBHXEM010000147.1:0-20476 GCF_042724755.1 Kitasatospora sp. NPDC127067
GGGGGCACCCCGGCGGGGGCGAGGGTGCGTACCGGCGCCCGACCCCTGTGGTCGCGGCTGCCCCGCATGTAGCACCCCGCGCTGGGGGGGGCCGCGGTCCGGGCCCCGCCGAGCGCTTCCTCCCGCCGAGGCAGCGCCCCGGACCCTCACCGAGCACGCCCGTTCCCGAGCACGGAGAGCACACATGACATCCGCCGCTGAGCCCGCGGCACCGTACGCCGGGGCGCCACGCCAACCCGAGCACGGGCCCGATCAGGACGTCCCGCGCACCATCACCGCCCCCGCGACCCCGGGTGACCGGGTGTTCCGCGGCGTGCTGCGGTTGGCCGGCTTCTCGGTCTTCGCGATCATGGGACTGATCGCCTTCTTCCTGGTCCTGCGCGGCACCGACGCGCTGCGCGCGGTCGGCTGGTCCTTCCTGACCGAGCAGAAGTGGCAGACCGCCGCCCACAACTTCGGCATCGCCGCCGTCCTGCCCAACGGTCTGCTGATCGCGGTGATCGCGCTGGTCATCGCCGTCCCGGTGGCACTCGGCACCGCGATCTTCATCTCCGAGTACGCCCCGGTGCGCCTGCGCGCCGCGCTGATCTCGCTCGTCGACCTGATGGCGGCGATCCCCAGCATCGTCTACGGCCTGTGGGGCCTGTTCTTCCTCCAGCCGCGGATCATCGGCTTCGTCCGCTGGATGGCCAACCACCTGGGCGACGCCGTTCCCTTCCTCAAGGTGCGCATCGGCGACATCGGCACCTCGTACACCTCCTCGACCTTCATCGCCGGCGTGGTGGTCTCCCTGATGATCATCCCGATCGTCACCTCGCTCAGCCGGGAGGTCTTCTCCCAGGCCCCGCAGGGCGAGCGGGAGGGCGCGTACGCGCTGGGCTCCACCCGCTGGGGGATGGTCCGCGCCGTGGTCCTGCCGTTCGGCAAGGGCGGCGTCATCGGCGCGGTGATGCTGGGCTTCGGCCGCGCGATGGGCGAGACCATCGCCGTCGCGCTGATCATCTCGCCGAACTTCAAGGCCATCACCCACATCCTGGAGAACGGCGCCAACTCGATCTCCGCGCTGATCGCGCTGCGCTTTGGCGAGTCGGACTCGCTGTCGCTCTCCGCGCTGATGGCCGCCGGTCTGGTGCTGTTCGCGCTCACCCTGCTGGTCAACGTGCTGGCCGGGGTCGTCATCAACCGCTCGCGCTCCGGCGCCGCGACGGCGGACTGAGCATGACGAACCCCCGAACCGCCCGCGGGGACAGGGCCTGTCCACGGACGTCCGCCCGCGGGGCGACGACCGGCCCACGCAGCCACCCGAACCGTGAAGGGACCATCCGATGACCACGCTCGACCTGCCGCCGGTCGCGGTGTCCGGGCCCGCCGGTGAGCCCGCGCCCCCGGGGCCCGCCGCGGCCGGGGCCCCGGGCCCCGAGAAGAAGCTCCGGATCGGCGGCGTCACCCGCGACGACGTCCTCACCGTGGCGGGCGCGACGGCCGGCTCGCTCGCACTGGACTGGGTGCTGTACGAGCGGGTGCTGCCGTTCAGCGGCGCCTTCGGCTTCCTGCTCTGCTGGTACCTGCTCTTCCTGGCCGGCTACTACCTGCTCGGCCGGCTCCAGTGGAACCCGATGATGGTGCGGGACCGGCTGGTCGCCGTGGTCGCCTGGAGCTCCGGGCTGCTGGTGGTCGCGCTGATCGCCGACCAGATCGGCTACGTCGCCGGCCGCGGCTGGGAGGCGGCCCAGCACCTCAACTTCTTCACCGAGTCGATGGAGCACACCGGCCCGCTGGACCGGCTCACCTCCGGCGGCGCGCTCAACGCGATCGTCGGTTCGCTCGAACAGCTCGGCCTGGCAACCCTGTTCGCCGTTCCGCTGGGCATCGCGGCGGCCGTCTTCATGTCCGAGGTCGGCGGCCGGATGGCCCGCCCGGTGCGGACCCTGGTCGAGGCGATGACGGCGCTGCCGTCCATCGTGGCGGGCCTGTTCATCCTCGGCGTCGTGATCATCACCTTCGGTTTCGAGAAGAGCGGCTTCGCGGCCTCGCTCGCGCTCACCGTGATGATGATGCCGATCGTCACCCGGGCCGCCGAGGTGGTCATCCGGCTGGTGCCCGGCACCCTGCGCGAGGCCTCGTACGCGCTCGGCGGCAGCCAGTGGCGCACGGTGTGGAACGTGGTGCTGCCGACCGCCCGGCCCGGCCTGGTGACCGCCGTGGTGCTCGGCATGGCGCGCGGCGTCGGCGAGACCTCGCCGGTGCTGCTCACCTCCGGCTTCACCTCGCAGTTCAACGGCAACCCCTTCGAGGGGCACCAGGTCTCGCTGCCGCTCTACATCTGGAACTACGTCAAGCAGCCGTACGACGGCATGATCGCGCGCGGCTTCGCGGCCGGCCTGACGCTGATGGGCGTCGTGCTGGTCCTGTTCGTCACCGCGCGCGTGCTCGGCGGCCGCCGGCCCGGGCAGCTGACCCGGGCCCAGAAGCGCCGGATCGACCGGGACGCCCGCCGCCAGGAGGCGGCCGCGCTCGGCGCCATCGCCCGTCCGTACGCCCTCCACTCGCAGGCGAAGCACTGATGTCCGGACCAACCACCCTCCGTCCCCGAGGAGTTCACATGTTCCGGGAGGCCGCAAGGCGCTCCACGGCCCGGCTGCTGGCAGGGGCCATGTCCCTGTCGCTCGCCACGGCCTCCCTGCTGATC
Source organism: Kitasatospora sp. NPDC127067 (assembly GCF_042724755.1). Classification (NCBI taxonomy): domain Bacteria; kingdom Bacillati; phylum Actinomycetota; class Actinomycetes; order Kitasatosporales; family Streptomycetaceae; genus Kitasatospora; species Kitasatospora sp. NPDC127067. Next base: position 2,690 of record NZ_JBHXEM010000147.1, read on the forward strand.
GGGCAGACCCCGGCCCACGCCGCATCGATCTCGCTGAGCGCGGACGGCTCCAGCTGGGCCGGCCCCGCCATCGACCAGTGGCGCCAGGACGTGTCCCCGCAGGGCATCCAGATCAACTTCAACCCGGTCGGCTCGGCGGCCGGCCGCACCCAGTGGTCGATCGGGCAGGACGACTTCACCGCCTCCGACGTGCCGTTCCGCTCCTCGCCGGACACCGGCCTCGGGCAGAACGGCCACGCGAACGGCGGCGGCGAGCGGGAGAACCCGGTCTACGGCTACTCCTACGTGCCGATCACCGCGGGTGGCACCACCTTCATGTACAACCTGGTGGTCGGCGGCAAGCAGGTCCGCGACCTGCGGCTCTCCCCGCAGACCATCGTGGACATCTTCACCGGCAAGATCACCAACTGGAACGACCCGAAGGTCACCAGCGACTACGGCAAGGCACTGCCCAACCTGCAGATCACCCCGGTGATCCGCTCCGACGGCTCCGGCGCCACCGCGCAGTTCACCCGCTGGATGGAGCACACCCACAAGGATCAGTGGGAGTCCTACTGCAAGGCGGTCAACGGGGTGAGCTGCGGCGACTACACCGAGTTCTTCCCGCCGTCCGGCCGGATGGTCGCGCAGAACGGCTCCGACGTGGTGGCCGGCTACATCAAGTCCCCGGGCAACGTCGGCACCATCGGCTACGACGAGTACGCGTTCGCCAAGCGCAGCAACTGGCCGGTCGTGAAGGTGCTCAACCAGGCCGGCTACTACTCGCTGCCGACCGCCTCCAACGTCGCCGTCGCGCTCACCGCCGCCAAGATCCGCGGCGTGGACGACGGCACCCCGGCGGACGACCCGAACTACCTGCAGCAGAACCTCGACGGCGTCTACACCATGGACGACCCGCGCGCCTACCCGATCTCCAGCTACAGCTACCTGATCGTGCCGCGGGCCGGGGCGGCCAACCCGCCGCCGCCGCGCTTCAACAACGACAAGGGCTCCGCCCTCAGCCGCTTCCTCTCGTACGTGCTGTGCGAGGGCCAGGGCAAGGCGGACGACCTCGGCTACTCGCCGATCCCGCGCGGCCTGGTCAAGGGCGGTCTGCTGCAGACCAGGAACATCCCCGGCAACGCCAGCCCGGTCGACCCGAACACCCTCTCCAACTGCGCCAACCCGACCTTCAACTCGGCCGGGGAGCTGACCGTCCTCAAGAACGCCCCGATGCCGAGCCCCTGCGACAAGGCCGGCACCCCGCTGGACTGCACCGTGCAGAACGGCCAGCCGGTCAAGACCGGTTCGGGCGCGGGCGGTTCCGGCGGCGCGGCCGGCGGCTCAGGCGGTGCGGCGGGCGGTTCCGGCGGCACCGGCGGGTCCGGTGGCTCCGGAGGCGGTACCGGCGGCGGCGCGGGTGGCGCCGGTACCGGTGGGGGCGCGGGAACGGCCGGCGGTGCCGGCGACCCGAACGCGGCCGGCGGCGCGGCCGGCGGTGACCCGAACGCGCCCGGCGCCGGCGACGCCACCGAGGACGTGGTCGACCCGCAGACCGGCCAGGTGGTCGCCCGCGGCCGCGGCGGCGCCACCGAGGTGGCGGCCAACGTGGTCGAGGTCAGCGGCAAGCCCGAGGACTGGATGCTGTCCTCCCTCACCGCGCTGGAACTGCTCGCCGTGGTGCTCGTCCCGCCGCTGCTCGGCCGCCGGCTGCTGCGCCGCCGCAACGGCTCGGGCGGTACCTCGTGACGGCCCCGGTGCTGGAGAAGCCGGTCGCGGTGAGCGCGCCGGAGCAGCCGGCCGCCCCTGTTGAGCCCGCCGCCCCGGCCCGGCCCGCCGTCTCCCCCGGGCGGCGGCGGTTCCTCCAGGGCGCCTGGGCGGTCAGCCTGGCCGCGGCGCTGGTGCTCGGCTTCGTCGGGTACCTGTTCACGCTCTCGCACGTCCAGCAGAAGCACTACCAGTCCACCGCGTACAAGACCTTCCGCGACCAGCTGGCCCGGGCGGTCGCCCCGACCGGCGCGGCCGCCGACGGCGACCCGGTGGCACTGCTGGACATCCCGGCGATCGGCCTGCACCGGGCCGTGGTGGTCGAGGGCACCACCGGCCGGGACCTGATGCGCGGCCCCGGCCACCGCCGGGACACCGCGCTGCCCGGCCAGCGCGGGGTCGCCGTGGTCTTCGGCCGCGGCGCCACCTTCGGCGCGCCGTTCGCCGACCTGTCCAGGCTGCGGGTCGGCGACAAGATCGAAGCCACCACCGGCCAGGGCACGTTCACCTACACCGTCAACGTGTACGGCGACGGCGACCACCCGATCGTCGACCAGGCCCGCAACCGGATGGTGCTGGTCACCGGCGACTCCGACTGGATCCCCGGCTCCACCGTGCTGATCGGCGCCCGGCTGGACGGCGACCCGCAGCAGAACCCCGGCGGCCGGCCCGCGACCGTCCCGTACGACAAGGCACTGGCCGCGGACAAGGGCGCGCTGGCCACGCTCCAGCTGTGGTCGCTCGGCCTGCTCGGCGCGGTGGCCGGCGCCCTGCTGCTGGCCCGGTACTGGCGGCGCTCGGCCGCGTACCTGAGCCTCGCGCCGGTGGTCGGCGCGCTGCTCTGGGCGGTCTACGAGAACGCCGCCGCCCTGCTGCCCAACCTCTACTGACGCGCGCCCGGAGGACCGTTCCGATGACCGACGCACCACTGACCGAAACCCCACTGGCGGCCCCCTCACCGGCCGACCCGGTCGCCGACACCATCACCCTCCCCCCGGTCGCCCCCGCCCCGTACGCCGACCGGCGGTACGCGGACGGCCACCCCGACGCCGAGCCGCTCGCCGGGCTGGAGACCCGCGACGTCTCCGCCTGGTTCGGCAGCCGCAAGGTCCTGGAGCGGGTCTCGCTGGCGATGCCGGCCGGCGAGGTCACCGCGCTGATCGGCCCGTCCGGCTGCGGCAAGTCCACCTACCTGCGGATCCTCAACCGGATGCACGAGATGGTGCGCGGCGCCGCCCTCTCCGGCGAGGTGCTGCTGGAGGGGGACGACGTCTACCGGCCCGGCCGCCGGCCCGCCGAGGTGCGGCGCCGGATCGGCATGGTGTTCCAGCGGCCCAACCCGTTCCCGGCGATGTCCATCCAGGACAACGTCTCCAGCGGGCTCAAGCTGGCCGGGATCAAGGTGTCCAAGGACGAGCGCCAGCACCTGGTCGAGACCAGCCTGCGCCGGGCCGGGCTCTGGGACGAGGTGTCCACCCGGCTGCACACCCCGGGCGGGGCGCTCTCCGGCGGCCAGCAGCAACGCCTGTGCATCGCACGGTCGTTGGCCGTCTCCCCGGACATCCTGCTGATGGACGAGCCGTGCTCCGCGCTCGACCCGACCTCCACCCGGCGGGTCGAGGAGACGATCGCCGAACTGCGCGGGCGGCTCACCATCGTGATCGTCACCCACAACATGCAGCAGGCCCAGCGCGTCTCGCAGACCTGCGCGTTCTTCCTGGCCACCCACGACACCCCGGGGCGGATCGTCGAGGCCGGGCCGACCGAGCAGATCTTCGGCAGCCCGCGCGACCAGCGGACCTCGGACTACGTCAACGGCCGCTTCGGCTAGGCCGGTTCGACCGCTGCGACCACTGCGACCGCTCCGACCGCTCCGGCCGTTCCCGGCCGGAGCGGTTCCCGTTGTCCTACCGGCCGAGGAGCCGCTCCAGCACCGCCGCGACGCCGTCCTGCTCGTTGCTCAGGGTGTGCAGCGGCACCGCCGCCAGCACCTGCGGGTGCGCGTTGGCGACGGCGTACGCGGTGCCGGCCCAGGCCAGCATCTCCAGGTCGTTCGGCATGTCGCCGAAGGCCACCACCTCGCTCCGGTCGATCCCGCGCCCGGCGCACCAGCGGGCCAGCGTGCTGGCCTTGGTGACGCCGGGCGCGCTGATCTCCAGCAGCGGGATCGCCGCCGAGCGGGTGATCTCGGCCAGGTGCCCGGCCGCCTCCCTGGCCTCGGCGAGAAACTTGTCCGGGTCGAGGTCCGGGTGCTTGGCCAGCAGCTTGAACAGGCCCCGGACCGACCCGCCGGCCCCCAGCAGCTCCTCCGCCGTGCCGACCTCGTGCTCCAGCTCGTCGCCCCACATCGGCACCGCGTACCCGGGCTCGCGGGCCCAGCCGCCCGGGTGCTCGAAGGCGAACGCGGTGCCGGGCAGCTTGGCCCGCAGCGCCTCGACCACCGCCAGGGTGGTCTCCACCGGCAGCGGGAAGGTCTCCAGCAGCTCGCCGCGCCGCACGTCCACCACCGCGCCGCCGTTCGAGCAGATCGCCACCCCGTGGCCGCCGATGTGCGGGCTCACCTGCTGCATCCAGCGCGGCGGCCGCCCGGTCACGAACACCACCTGCACCCCGGCCGCCTCGGCCGCCGCCAGCGCCGCGGCGGTGCGGTCGGAGACGGTGCCACCGGAGCAGAGCAGGGTGCCGTCCAGGTCGGTGGCGATGAGGCGGGGCGCGGTACGGGGTTCGGTCACCGGTCCATCTTCGCCCATCGGCGCGGCAGGGTCACCGGCCCGGCCCCGCGGCCACCGGCCGTCCCCGCCGTGATCAAGCCCTTCATACGCCGTTTCCGGCCGATCCCCCGGCCCCGGGGTGCCCGGCCGGCCGCGCCGGGCATGACTGCCCACGGCCACCCCGTCGGCAGGAAGAGCGATGCCCACACGCCAGCTCCGCGACCAGCCGCCCCCGACCGCCCGCCCCGACACCCGCGACCCGCGGGCGTCCGACGCCTCGCGCGACCCGGTCCTGCTCGGCGACGTCCTCTTCCACACCCTCGCCGAACTCGCCCGCCGCACCTGCGCCCCGTCCCTGCCCGCCCAGCGCACCCGCCCGCACCCCTAGGCCCTCTCTTTCGGATCACGCCAGGCGGTCGCCGCCGGAGCACGCACCTCGCCGGCTTGTCGTCGGTCGCCGATGGCCCCCAGCCTGGCGGCCGGGAGGTGCCCCCACCGCATGGACTCCCTCCTCCGCACCGCCGATGCACGCACTCCAACGACGCCCACTGGTCCGACGTGATCCGAAAGAGAGGGCCTGGCACCGTGCCGTGCGGCCCGCCCCCGCCCGGCGGCGCGGGCGGAGCCGGGCCGCCGGGCGGGGGCGGGGCCGCCGTTCAGGAGGAAAGGCGGTTCAGTGCCGCGGTGGTGATGCCTTCGACGGCGGCCGGGGTGGAGCCGGGCTGGCCGGTGAGCTCGACGATGGCGACCCTGGTGCCGCTGCGCAGGACCGCGACCCCGCCGACGGCGGTGCCGTCGCCGTTGTAGGCCGGGTACCAGCGGGCGGTGCCGCCGGTGGCGGTCAGGCTGTGGGCCGCGCCGTAGTACCAGTGGCCGGCGGGCTCGTCCTGGCAGCCCTCGACGAGCGCGACGAGCTGCTGCTCCCAGGTGGCGGCCGCGGTCCCGGTGGGGGCGTTCGCGGCCGACTCGATCAGCATGCCCTTGGTGTCCAAGGTCCAGTGCACGGACGCGTACGCGGTGGCCTTGTCCTTGGTCAGGTCGTGCATCGTCTCCTCGCCGGAGCACGCGGACAGCCCCTGGCGTCCGGTCAGCTCGATGGTCGCGCCGACCGGGTTCATGCCCTTCTGGAAGTCCTCGCTCTGGACGAGGTGGGCGGAGCCGAGTCCGGGCGCGGCGACCGCGGTGCGCTGCGCGGCGGCGTGCGCGGCCCCGTCGGCGGTGGCCGACTGGGTGCCGACGACGCTGGCCGTGATCAGTGCGGCGGCGAAGCAGGCCGCGGCGGCGATCCGGTTGCGGCGAACGGACTTCTGCTGGACGGTCCGGTTCTCGGTCATCTGGTCCCCCTGCTGGTCGGGACGCCTGCTGCGTCCTCGTACAACCGGGGAGATGCCGCCGGGGGAGGGAAAGCCGGAGCCCGGACCGGCTGTTTCACAGCTGTGACAGAGCGGCCCTGACGACGTGGTCCATCGCGGCCGTGCCCAGGCAGGCGTGGACGTTCAGCACTCCGTAGTGGCTGCCGCTGCGCAGCACGGCGATGCCGCCGCAGGGCTCCTTGCCCTCGGGCGCTCTGCCGGTGGTATTGAGGGTTCCCTCGTAGGTACCCATCCAGCTCGCGGTGGCGTCCGGGGCGAGCTGCAGTGTCGTGGTCCTTCCGTAGACCCAGTGCCCTGGCGGTTCCTCCTTGCAGGGCACCTCCTCCAGCAGCAGGCGCTCGGTGAAGTTCTGCGCCAGGGAAGGGCTCGGGGCCTCGGCGGCGACCTCGCGGGCGACCTGGTCGACGCGGTCGGCGGCCGGCGGGGGGTCGCCTGGTTCGGTGCGGGGGATGGTCGTCAGTCCGCGGAAGTGGGCGCCGGTCCCGCTCAGGGTCTGTTTGAGGGTCGTCTCGCCGGAGCAGGCCGAATTGGCGTCAAACCCGTCGCCGTACCAGTCGGTGACGTGGATCTGCCCGATGCGGATGTCCGGGCTGAACGCCGCGGGGTCCACAAGGTTCGCGGTCGTCATCGGCCCGGTCGCACCGGTCGGAGAGGCGGAGCCGGAGGCCGAGGACGCGGGCGTCGGGCCGGACCCGCCGGGCGTCGCGGGAGCGGACGCGCCCTGGGACGCCCCGCCGACCGCGGCACCCGACCGTGCTGCCGGGGGCGGAGTGGCGCCGGGGGGCGGTGGCAGGACGAACCGGCCGGCCGCCAGCCCGAGCGCGGCGGCCGCCACCAGGGCGGCGACGGCGGACCGGCGCCGGACGGCGACGCGGCCGCGGCCCGCCGGAGGGGCGCCGTTCACAGGCCGGTGACCAGGCGCTCGCGCATGAAGTGGCGGGCCCGGTCGATACGGTCCTTGACCGTACTCAACGGGGCGTCCAGCTGCTCGGCCACCTGGACGTAGGTCAGGTCGCCCAGGTCGCGCAGCACGAAGGCCTCCACCAGGGCGGGGTGCTGCTGTTCCAGCGCGGCCAGCGCCTCCATCAGGTCGAGCCGGGTCCCGGCGATGACGCTGGTGGTGCGCGGGTCGACGGACTCGGGGAGGTCGGCGTGGCTGTCCTCGGCGCGCCGGCGCATCGAGCGGTAGGTGGACCGGGCGGCGTTCGAGGCGATCACCGTCACCCAGCCCTGGAAGGAGCCGCGGCCGCCGTAGTCGCCCAGGTGCGTGCTGATGGACAGCAGCGCGTCCTGCGCCGCCTCCTCCGCGTCGGCGTGGTGGGGCAGGAAGCGCGAGCAGCGGCGCAGCACCACCGGCCGCAGCTTGGCCAGCAGGTACTCCATCGACCCCGGGTCCCCCGCCCGAGCAGCCGCCACGAGCCGTTCCAGCTCGCCTTCCTCGAACATCCGGATCCCCCCGTTTCGTCCCGCCCGGCATGCCGTCCGTCGAACGGGAGTTCCGCACTCCCCCCGACTCCGGCAGAATGCTGCCACATGCGCAAGCTCGGCCGTTACCTCCTTCTGGAGCGGCTCGGAGCCGGCTCCTTCGCGACGGTCTGGAAGGCCTACGATCCGGAGCTCGACACCGACGTCGCGGTGAAGGTGCTGGCCGAGAACTGGGCCGCCAACGCCGATGTGCGCGAGCGGTTCCTGGCGGAGGCGAGGCTGCTGCGCCGGATCGCCAGCCCCCGGGTGGTCCGGGTGCACGACGTCGGGGTGCAGGAGGACCGGCCCTACTTCGTCATGGACTACGTACGCGGCGGCACCCTGGCGGACCGGGTCGGCCAGTGCGACCCGCAGGAGGCGCTGCGGCTGGCCGCGGAGGCGGGCTACGCGGTCCAGGTCCTGCACGAGGCGGGCGTGGTGCACCGCGACGTCAAGCCGTCCAACCTGCTGCTCGCCACCGGCCCCGCGCCCGCCGCGGTGCTGGTGGCCGATCTGGGCAGCGCGAAGCAACTGGCCGACGCGTCCGGGCTGACGGTGACCACGGGCACGCCCGCGTACATGGCACCGGAACAGGCCTTCCAGACCGGCGGGTTCGACGGGAGGGCCGACGTGTACGCGCTGGCCGTCGTGGCCTACGAGCTGCTGACCGGGCAGAAGCCGTTCGGCCCGGGCGGACGCGCCACAGCCCTGATGACCGGCCGGTCCACCGCCTCGACGCTGCCGGTGCTCCCGGCCGGAACGGAGCTCCCGCCGAACATCGCCCTGCTGCTACGGGCCGCGATGTCCGTCGAGCCGGCGGACCGACCGCCGACCGCCCAGGCCTTCGCGGACGCGCTGCTGGCTCCGGTCCCGCAGTCCCGGCGCCTGGAAGGCCCGGGGTGGCTGACCCCGCGCGCGGTCTGTCTGGCGTCGGGCGCGGTGTTCACGGCGACGACCCTGCTGAGCTGGCTGCGGCGTTGAACCCGACAGGGAGCCGGTCCGCACCGGCCCGAACGGCGGCCCCGACGAGCGGGCCCGGCCGCTGACGGCTGCCGTAGGGTCGGTGGTATGCGACTGAGCACCGTGATCCTCCCCGTCCACCGGTGGAGCGAAGGGCAGAAGATCTGGCGGCGGGCCGAGGACCTCGGCTTCCACACCGCGTACACCTACGACCACCTGTCGTGGCGGTCCTTCCAGGACGAGCCGTGGTTCGGCTCGCTGCCGACGCTGACGGCGGCGGCCTGCGCCACCGAGCGGCTGCGCCTGGGCACCCTGGTGACCTCGCCGAACTTCCGGCACCCGGTGACGCTGGCGAAGGAGCTGATCACGCTGGACGACGTGTCCGGCGGCCGGTTCACGCTGGGGATCGGGGCCGGCGGGACGGGCTTCGACGCGACGGCGCTGGGGCAGGAGGCGTGGTCGCCGCGGGAGCGGGCGGACCGGCTGGGGGAGTTCGTGCCGCTGCTGGACGAGCTGCTGCGCAGCGACGCCACCACGCGCGAGGGCACGTACTACTCGGCGGTCGAGGCGCGGAACGTCCCCGGCTGCGTGCAGCGGCCGCGGCTGCCGTTCTACGTGGCGGCGACCGGCCCGCGCGGGCTGCGGCTGGCCGCCGAGCACGGGCAGGGCTGGGTGACGTACGGCGACCCGAAGGGCCCGGCGGACGTGCCCGTCGAGCAGGCGCCCGGCGTGGTCGCGCGGCAGATCGAGAAGCTGACGGCCGCCTGCGAGGAGCGGGGCCGGGACGTCGCGACGCTGGAGAAGGTGCTGCTCCAGGGCTCGACCGCGGAGAAGCCGCTGCAGTCGGTGGAGGCCTTCGTGGACTGGGCGGGCACCTACCGGGAGCTGGGCGTCACCGAGCTGGTGATCCACTGGCCGATCCCCGACTCGATCTTCGAGAACGACCTCGCCGTCTTCGAGGAGATCGCCACCGAGGGCCTCGCCCGGCTGGGCTGAGCCCCGTCGGCGGGGCGGGCGTCGGCCCGGGGCGCTAGTCTGTCGGCCGCATACCGAACTGATCATGCGTCACCACGGGGGTTCCTTCGTCATGCCTTCTTCCAGCTCCGGCTCCAGGAGACTTCTCGCCACCGCGCTGGTCGCCGCCGCGGCGTTCGGCCTGGCCGCCTGCGGCCCCGACGACAGCGCGGACCAGGGCGCGGGAGGCGGGGCGACCACCGCCGCCTCCGCCGCGCCCACCGCCGCCCCGGCCGGCGCCGCGAGCCAGGCGCCGAGCGGCAAGCCCGCGGGGACCGGCAAGCCCGCCGCGACGGGCACGCCGTCCGCCGACGGCGAGCCGGAGGGCTTCTGCACCCACGGGCCGCTGCCCGCCGGGCAGAAGTGGGTCTACCCGGCGAAGGGCACCAGCGCGACGACCCTGGTCTACAAGGACACCAAGGACGCCTGCGGCGTGAACGACGTCGTCTTCGAGCCGGTGGGCGCGGACAAGAGCGCCCCGTTCGCGCCCACCGCCAAGGGCCACCTGAGCTCGGTGCTGGCCCCGCCGAAGGACGTCAACCTGGCCGACCTGGTGAAGCACGTCAACGAGTGCCTCGCCGCGCCGCACAACGAGAAGGGCTCGTACCCCTGCTCGGCCGGTGACTACAAGGTGGCGATCGACGCCTCCGGCAAGGTCACCGAGCTGTGGGAGCGGGCCCACAGCTGACGGGCGCCGGGAGCGGCGCCGGCCGGCTCACATCACTTCGAGCCGTTCGGCGCCGCCCGCGCAGCCGAGCTGCCGTTCGGCGGCCCGCTCGGCGAAGCCGCCCGCCAGTTCTCCCATCCGCTTCCGGCCGGGGCCGTCGGGAAGGTGCCCGCCGTCCTTCACGGTGATCCTGAGGACGGCCCGGTAGGCCTCGGTCCGGCCGTTCACCGAGCAGCCGAAGGCGGCCGCTCCGAGGGTGTCGCCGCCGGACCGCACGTCCCCGAACTCCGCGTCGGCGGTCAGCGACCGCCCGTCCTCTCCGGAGATCCGGCAGTGCAGGGACGGCTTGACCTCGGCCGTCGCCGACGTGTACTCCGTGACCGCGAAGACCCGGGGGGCCCGGCCGAGCAGCTCGGCGACGGCCGGGTCGTCCAGCAGACCCCGGCACTCCCCGTGCGACAGGGACACGGCCGGTGGCCGGTACGCGTCGTGGTCGAGGTACAGGTGCCAGCCGAGCAGGCCGCCGCCGAGCAGCAGCGCCGCTGCGCCGGCGAGCAGCGCCTGGGAACGCTTCATGAGCACCGGTCCTTCCTCGCCTCCACCAGCGCGGCCCGGGTGAGCTCTTCGAGGTCGGCCCGGCCGCCGTCGCCGGAGGCGCGGGCGGCCTCCCCGGCGGTGACCTCCAGCTGGACGTAGTCGTTCGAGGTGTACTTCCCGCCCAGGCAGCTCGCGGCCACGGCGGCGCCGCCCGGCCACGAAGTGCCGAGGCCGGCGATGTCGAAGCCGCGCGCCTGCGGGTGCTTGGCGCCCTCGGCGGTGAGGGCGAGCTCGCCCTGGCGCCGGACGGACGTGAAGGTGATCGCGCTGCGTCCGTCGACCCGGATGACACAGGTCTGCGGGTCCTGGCCGATGAGGGCCTTCGTCCGCTCCTCCACGTCCTGGCCGCCGTCGGGCAGCAGCCGTGCGAGCGGGGTGCCGGCGCCGGTGGGCATCCGGCAGAGGTGGGCGGCCCGGCCGGGCGGGTCGGCGGGGCGGTGGCCCCGCCAGTCCAGGTAGCCGACGGCCCCGGCCCCCGCCACCGCGAGGACGAGCACGCGGGGGAGCCACCACCGGCTGTCGAGGCGCCACCCCCACCGGTTCGTCAGGAAGCGGCCCCACCGGGCCGCGAGGTCCTTCACGCGCCGCCCTTCGCGTGGTTGACGTGGTTGTTGACGACTCCGTTGCTGTAGCCGTTCATCACGTTGATCCCGGCGCTCTCGGCGAGGCGGTTGACGTCCTCGCGGCTCATCCCGGAGGTGCCGCCGGCGTCCTTGACGGCCTGCTTGACGCTGCCCACCGCCTGGTTCTGTCCACTCGCGTTCTCGTCGCGCGCCGTCTGGTCGCCGGCCGCCGTGGTGTCCTGCTTGTTGGCCTCGATCACGCTCTCGGCGATCGAGTCGAGGATCTGGTCGGCGACCTCGCCGCCCAGCGGGATCTTGTCCGTCACGGTGCCGATGACGGCGCTGAAGGCGTCCTTGCCGTAGCCGACGTTCTTCTCCAGCGCCTCGTTGAACTCCTTGTCGGACTCGGCGTGCTTGTAGTGCACCTCGTCGACCCGGGCCTCGTTGAGGATGCCGCTGGTGATCCCGCCGGCGTGGGCGATGTTGTTGATGTCGACGTTGAGCCGGGCGAAGTCGGTCTGCCCGCCGTCCATGTGGCCGCGGATGAGGGCGGTGGTGTACGCCTGGTTGGCGTTGACCACGGCGCCGTAGGACTCCGGATCGCGTCCGAGCGCGTCCATCAGCCCCTCCACGGAGGACTTGCCGAGGTTGGCCGGCGAGCCGTTGACCGGCAGCTCGTGGGTGAGGGCGAGCGCGTTCTGCACGTCGCCGATGTACTCGGCGGTCATGTGCCCGAGGCTGCCCCGCATGGCGGCGAGCTTGCCGTCGCCCTTGATGTCGTCCAGTCCGCCGTCGTCGCCGTGCCGGCCGAAGGTGTCCACGACCCGCTTCATCAGGTCGGCCTGCTCGGTGGTGTGCCGCTCCGGCGGGACGGGGCCGGGCTCGTCGTACGGGTGGCCGGTGGTGGCGGCCTCCAGGGCGCGGCCGAAGGCGGCCGGCCCGGCCTGCTTGCTCGCGTCCCACACCTTGGAGTCCCGCGAGGTCGTGTCCGGGATCCAGTCCTTGTCGTGGGCGTAGTAGTCGAAGTAGTCCGAGGGCTTGGGCTTGCCGCCCTGGTTGACCGTGCCGTCCTGGTTGTACGCGGTCGGCTGCTCGGTGAAGAACTTGTTGGCGGCCTCCGGGCTGTGCGCGAGCGCCTCCAGGACGGCGGTGGTGGGACGGAAGCCGGAGCCCGCCTCGTCGCCCCCGGTCAGGTTGAAGCCCTGGATCTTGGAGCCGGGCGGCGGGGCCGGCCAGTACCTGTCCTGGGGGTCGAGCTGGGTGACGTGCTCGGCGATCGGGTTGATGAAGTGGGCGTCGTAGTTGCCGTTCATCAGGATGCCGGAGAGCACCTGGTAGCCGTACGGCACGTAGTCGAGGCCGGAGGCCCGGTAGGGCTTGTCCCAGACCGGCTGGGAGCCGGCCTTGCGCAGCGCGGCGGACCACTCGTCCGACAGGTGCGGCTCGTTGGTGGTGCGGGTGGCGGTGGCGAGGGTGAGCCCGAGGTTCTTCTGGAGGTCCTGGTAGGCCTTCCAGCGCGGGGACTTGTCGTCGCGGGGGTGCGCCGGGTCGCCGACCATGCCGTTCCAGGACTTGATCAGGCCGTCCGGGCCGAGGTCCTGGTAGAACTTGGTGGCGAACTTCGGGTCGCTGCCGTGCGAGGCCAACAGCGAGTTCAGCTCGGTGAGTTCGGGCTCGGTGATGTCCCCGCCCTTGGCGGCGAGCTGGGCGGCGCGCTTGCCGTCGGCCTCGGGGCCGGAGCCGATGGCCTTGCCGTTGAACGACTTCGCTCCGTCCGTCATGCTGTCGGAGCGCAGCGCCCAGGCGATCCGCTCGTCGGCGGCGGCGGCCTCCGCGACGGCGGCGTCGATCGCCTTGCGGGCGGCCTCCGCCTTGTCGCCCCACTCCTTCTGGTAGTCCCGCATGGCCTCGTAGTCGTGCCGGGTGGCGTTGTCGGCCGGGGGCCAGCTCACGGTGCCGTTGTCGGTGACGGTCAGTCCGGCCGTGCGGGCGTCCGCGACCGCCTTGTCCAGCTTGGTCTTCGCCGCCTTGAACTCGGTGGACGCCTCCTTGAAGGTGGAGGCGAAGGCGTTGGCCTCGGTGACGGCGGCGGTCAGCTGCTCATTGGTGCGCTGCAGGCCGGGGCGGGCCTGGTCGGCCGCGGGGCCGGTCCAGCAGGCGGAGTTGACCTTGGCGATCACCGTGGTGTCCCAGTCGCCGTCCATCGCCTGGAGCTTCTGGGCCACGGTGGTCCAGGCGGTGGCGGCGGTGTCCAGGACGCCGAAGTCGGCGGTGCTGAGCTCGTGGAAGTCGACCATCGCTGCTCTTCTCTCAGGCGCCGAGGTCGTGCTGGACGGCCGACTCGTTCTGGCGGTAGTTGGTGGCGGTGGCGCGCAGCGCCTGGGTGGTCTGCCCGATGGTGCCGCCGAGCGCGGCGACGCACTGGTCCCAGGTGCCGGCGGCGCCCGCCGCGGCCTTTCCGGTGCTCCAGTTGGCGAGCGAGGTGGAGACCTTGGTGGTGGCCTCGTCGGCGCCCCGGCCGTCGGTGTTGAGGCGGGCGTGGATCTGGTCGGAGTTGTTCCCCGCAGTGGTCAGCGCGTTGGTGTCGGCGCTGAAGCCGGTCCCGCCCCCGCCGCCTCCCCCGCCCGGTGCCGAGGCCGAGTTGATCTGCGTGCGGGCCGCCTCCTGGGCGCGGGCCCGGTCGGTCAGGTTCCCGTCCGCGTCGTAGGCCCAAGGGTTCATCATCCGGTCGAACGCGGTCGCCCGATCAGACATGTCGATCGATCCCCTCCCGTGCCGGCACGCTGTTCCGGCACCCCCGTTGGCAAAGAATGTGGCAAGTACGTCAAGAGTTCGACAAAGGGTACAGGCGGGTTCCGGTTTTGCCGAACCCCTAGGGGAGCGGGGGGCCGACGTCATACCGCAGCAGCAGACGGGCTCGTCATTCGAGCTCATGACCCCTGCCGCACAAGACCGTTACGGTGGTCGGCGTGTCCACAGCTGTCATCAAGACGGACGGCCTCACCAAGAGGTTTCCCCGGGTCACCGCGCTCGACCAGCTCACCGTCGAGGTGCGGCCGGGTGTGGTCGGCCTGGTCGGGGCCAACGGCGCGGGCAAGTCCACTCTCATCAAGATCCTTCTCGGGCTCGCCCCGGCGACCTCCGGCCGGGGCGAGGTCCTCGGCCTGGACGTCGCCACCCGCGGGTCCGAGATCCGCGCGCAGGTCGGCTACATGCCCGAGCACGACTGCCTGCCACCGGACGTCTCCGCGACCGAGTTCGTGGTGCACATGGCCCGGATGGCGGGCCTGCCCGCCACCGCCGCCCGTGAGCGCACCGCGGACACCCTGCGGCACGTCGGCCTCTACGAGGAGCGGTACCGCCCGATGGGCGGCTACTCGACCGGCATGAAGCAGCGGGTCAAGCTCGCCCAGGCGCTGGTGCACGACCCGAAGCTGGTGCTGCTGGACGAGCCGACCAACGGCCTCGACCCGGCCGGCCGGGACGAGATGCTGGGGCTGATCCGCCGGGTGCACACCGACTTCGGCATCTCGGTGCTGGTCACCACCCACCTGCTCGGCGAACTGGAGCGGACCTGCGACCACCTGGTCGTGATCGACGGCGGCAAGCTGCTGCGCTCCTCCTCCACCGCCTCCTTCACCGAGGCGACGGCCGTCCTCGCGGTCGAGGTCGGCGACCACCCGGAGGACCACGGCCTGGAGCCGGGCCCGGCGGTCCGCGAGCGGCTCGCCGCGGTCGGCCTGTCCGTCCAGTCCGAGGGTTCGCACCAGCTGCTGGTCCGGCTGGCCGACGAGTCGACGTACGACACCATCCGCGACGCCGTCGCCGAACTGGGCCTCGGCCTGGTCCGGTTGGAACAGCGCCGGCACCGGGTCGCCGAACTCTTCACCGACTCCCAGGACACCGAGCAGAGCAAGGGAGGGACGAACGATGGCGCTGCCTCCTGAGACCAGGTCCGCCGACACCGGCGTCATCCACGACATCGGCTACCGCGGCTACACCGGCCCCCGGCTCGGCCGTTCCTACGCGACCCGCGCGCTCTTCACCCAGAGCCTGCGCGCCGCGTACGGCCTCGGCCGCTCCGGCAAGTCCAAGGTGCTGCCGATGCTGGTGCTGGGCGTGGTGACCGTACCCGCGCTGATCATGGTGGCGCTCTCGGTCGTGATGAAGCGCGAGGAACTGCCGGTCGAGTACGCCGGCTACCTCTCCATGCTCAGCCTGGTGGTCTCGGTCTTCCTCGCCTCCCAGGCGCCGGTACTGCTCTCCCGGGACCTTCGCTACCAGACCGTCCCGCTCTACTTCTCCCGCCCGATCACCCGCACCGACTACGTCCGGGCCAAGTTCGGCGCCATGGTCTGCGCCCAACTGCTGCTGATGGCGGCCCCGTTGCTGGTGCTGTACATCGGCGCGCTGCTCGGCGGGATGGACTTCGGGCACAACACCGGGCACTTCCTGTACGGCCTGGTCGCGGCCGTCCTGTACGCGGTGGTGCCGACCTCGGTCGCCCTGGTGATCGCGGCCGCCACCCCGCGCCGCGGCTTCGGGGTGGCCGCCATCATGGGCTACCTGGCGGTCAGCGCCGCCCTGGGCGCCGCCGCGGTCGGGATCAGCAACCCCAGCACGACCGGCTCCGACACCGCGCAGTGGATGTCGCTGATCTCGCCCACCGACCTGGTGGAGTCCCTGGTCAACGAACTGTTCGGCCTCGGTGAGGGATTCGACCGCCGGCACGCGCCGGGCGGCCTGGGCCTCGCCGTGTTCGCGCTCGTCGCGGTGGCCATGGTGGTCGGCTCGTACCGGCTGCTGCTGCGCCGCTACCGGAACGTCTGAGAGGGCGGCATGGCCACCATCAGCATCGACAAGGTCTCCCGCTGGTTCGGGAACGTGGTCGCGGTCAACGACATCACCATGTCCATCGGCCCCGGCATCACCGGCCTGCTCGGCCCCAACGGGGCGGGCAAGTCCACCCTCATCCACATGATGAGCGGCTTCCTGGCCCCCTCCAGCGGCTCCGTCACCCTGGACGGCGCGCCGATCTGGCGCAACCAGCAGGTGTACCGGCAGATCGGCCTGGTGCCCGAGCGGGAGTCGATGTACGACTACCTGACCGGCTGGGAGTTCGTTCTCGCCAACGCCGAACTGCACGGCCTGCCCCAGCCGGGCGCCGCCGCCGCCCGGGCGCTGGACCTGGTGGAGATGGCCTACGCCAAGGACCGCCGCACCGGCACCTACTCCAAGGGCATGAAGCAGCGGGTCAAGATGGCCTCCGCACTGGTCCACGACCCGTCCGTCCTGCTGCTCGACGAGCCCTTCAACGGCATGGACCCGCGCCAGCGGCTCCAGCTGATGGACCTGCTGCGCCGCTTCGGCGCGGACGGCCGGACCGTGCTGTTCTCCTCCCACATCCTGGAGGAGGTCGAGCAGCTGGCCCGGCACATCGAGGTGGTGGTCGCCGGACGGCACGCCGCCTCGGGTGACTTCCGCAAGATCCGCCGGCTGATGACCGACCGCCCGCACCGCTACCTGGTCCGCTCCAGCGACGACCGCCGGCTCGCCGCCGCGCTGATCGCCGACGGCTCGACCACCGGCATCGAGGTGGACGAGCGGGAGCGGGCGCTGCGGATCGAAGCGGTGCACTTCCAGGGCTTCACCACCCTGCTGCCCAGGGTCGCCCGGGAGGCCGGCATCCGGCTGTACACCGTCTCCCCGGCGGACGAATCGCTGGAGAGCGTCTTCTCCTACCTGGTCTCCGCATGAGCGGGCACGTGAGCGCCGCCGCCAGGACCGTCGTTGCCCAGGAAGGGGCGGACCGACCATGAACCCCACCGTCGCCAGGCTGACCCTGCGCGGGCTGCTGGGCCGCCGCCGCGGCCTGCTGCTGCTGGTGGTCCCCGCCCTGCTGCTGGTCGTCGCGGCCATCGCCAGTGTGTCCAGCGCCGACCCCCACGAGACGGCCGGCAACATCCTCGGGGCCCTCGGCCTCGGCACCCTGATCCCGATCCTCGGGCTGGTCGTCGGCACCGGGGTGATCGCCAACGAGATCGACGACGGCTCGATCGTCTACCTGCTCGCCAAGCCGCTGCCCCGGTGGCGGATCGTCACCACCAAGCTGGTCGTCGCGATCGGCGTCACCTGGCTGTTCTCGGTCGTCCCGACGCTGCTGGCCGGGCTGCTGCTGGTCGGCACCCAGGACGGCGTGGCGCTCGGCTACACCGTGGCGGTGCTGGTCGCCGGCGCCGCGTACAGCGCGCTGTTCCTGCTGCTCGGTGTGGTCACCCGGCACGCGGTGGTGGCCGGGCTCGCGTACGCCCTGATCTGGGAGTCGACGGTCGGCAACTTCGTCGAGGGCGCCCGCACGCTGAGCATCCAGCAGTGGGGCCGCTCGGTGGCCGAGGCGGTCGCCGGGCAGAATGCGATCAGCTCCGACGTCTCGCTCGCGGCGGCCGTGCCGCTGCTGCTGGTGGTCACCGTCGCGGCGACGGTGTTCGCCTCGGTGAAGCTGGCCGGGATGACGCTGGCCGGCGAGGAGTGAGCCCGGCCCGGCACTGAGCCCCCGTACGGCAGTGGGCCCGCTACGGCGGTGGACCCGGTACGGCAGTGGGGGCGGGCGGGGCGGGGGGTGGGGGGGGGGCCCAGCGCCGCGCTCCGACGCTCAGCCGCCGGGCCCAATCCACAGAAAGAAAAAAAAAGAA